>NZ_VWPG01000007.1:0-105751 GCF_009829695.1 Actinomyces sp. zg296 | reverse complement strand
CGGGCCAACGGGCCGGGCCGGCGGGCCGGCGGGCCGGCGGGCCGGCGGGCCGGCGGGCCGGGCCAGCATGCTGCCGGGCCTGGCCAACGGGCCAACGGGCCTGGCCAACAGGCCACTGAGCCGGCGCTGGGGCGCTCCGTGAGGGAGCCCCAGCGCCGGCTCAGAAGCGCTCGCCGATGTACGTGGTGATGCCGTCGCCGATCATCTGCACGGCGATCGCGGCCAGCAGCAGGCCCATGACGCGGGTCAGGACCAGGATCATCGCCTCGCCCAGGACCCGGTGCAGCGTGAGTGAGAAGCGCAGCGCCAGCCAAGTGATGACGTGGACAACGACGATCGCCAGGGTCACGGAGACCCATCCGGTCACGGGCGCGGGCGCGGACTCAACGGCGACCATGGCCGCGGCGATCGCGCCGGGGCCCGCGAGCAGCGGCGTGCCCAAAGGGACGAGGGCGACGTTGGAGTCGGCGGAATCGGCGTCATCGTCCGCGCGGGAACTCTCGGTGAGCAGCTCCAGGGCGACCAGCAGCAGGAGGAGCCCGCCGGAGACCTGGAGGGCGGCCACGGAGATCCCCAGCAGCCCCAGGATGGAGCGGCCGAAGATCGCGAAGGCAAGGATGACCGCGAGGCTGAGCAGGGTTGCCTGGCGGGCGGAGGCGCGGCGCCGCTCGGGGCTCTGACGGCGGGTGAGGGACAGGAAGACGGGGATGGCGCCGAGCGGGTCCTGGATGACGAGGATCGTCGTGAAGGCGGCGAGGAACACGGAGGGGCTGAGGACGTCGTCGAGCACGGAGGGGCTTTCTAGGGGGCGGGATGGGGAGGGCGCGGGCGCCCCGGTGTCAGGGGGTGACGAGCGGCAGGGCCCCCTCGTCCACGATCCGCTCGAGGAGCTCGGGGGCCATGAGGTTCTCCCCCAGTCGATTGGGCTTGCCGGCGCCATGGTAGTCGGAGGATCCCGAGACGCCCAGGCCGAGGCGGTCGGCGAGGTCCCGCGCGGCGCGGCGGTCGGCGGGTCCGTGGTCGCGGTGGTCGACCTCCAGGGCGGCGAGCCCGGCCTCGGCCATGGCGGCGAAGGTCTCATCGGGCACGAGCCGGCGCTGGCGCTGGGAGGCTCGGGGATGGGCGGCAACGGGCACGCCCCCGGCGGCCCGCACGAGGGCGCAGGCCTCGACGGGGTCCAGGGCCCAGTAGTGCACGTAGTAGGGGCTGGAGACGGCCAGGGGGCCGGCGAAGGCCGCGTCCCGGTTCTCGAAGGAGCCCGCGGCGACGAGCGCGTCGGCGATGTGGGGCCGGCCGATGGCGTGGCCGACCGATTGGGCGAGCACGTCCTCCCACGTGATGGGGTAGTCGACGGCGATGCGCTCGACCATGCGCTGGGCGCGGGTCCCCCGGGAGTCGCGGGCGTGGGCGAAGGCCTCGGCGAGAGCCTCGTCCTCGGGGTCGAAGAGGTAGGCGAGCAGGTGGAGGGTGACTCCGCCCGCGGCGCAGGAGATCTCGGTGCCGCGCAGGAGGGTCACTCCCGTGGACGGCACCGCGGCGGCGGCCTCCTCCCAGCCGATCGTCGTGTCGTGGTCGGTCAGGCCGACGACGTCGAGGCCCGCTTGGGCGGCCGCCCGCATGAGCTCCGCCGGAGCGTCCGTGCCGTCGGAGCAGGAGGAGTGGGTGTGGGGGTCGATGCGCACCAGCCAAGTCTAGGAGGGCGCGCCGGGCTCGGCCTCCCAGTCCCCGCGCCCCTCGGCCCTCCTCCCGGACGCCGTCTCGGCCCGCTCGCGCGCCCTCATCCTCCCGGCACGAGGGCGCGCGAGCTGGGTAAGGGCTGCGGGCCCAGGGGTGCGGGAGCACCGGCCAGAGGCGGGAGCACTGGCCAGCCAGCTGCCCGCTCGTCCGGGTCCAGCCGGTGACAGGGCGCCGGCTCAGTGGAACAGTGGGGGCATGAGCACAGCCAGCACCGGCCGCCCCTCCACCGCCGCCGCATCTGGCGCACCCCTGCCTCGCACCCGCTCCGGGCCCTCCGCGAGCGCTGGGCGCCGGGTGCGCTTCGGCGTCGTCGGCGCGGGATTCATCGCCACCTGGTTCGCCCGCGCCGTGGCCGCCGAGCCCGCCGCCGAGATCGTCGCCGTCGCCTCGGCCAGGCCCGAGCGCGCCGCCGCCTTCGCCGCCGAGCACGGCGTGCCCCACGCCCATCCCACCCTCGAGGCGATGCTCGCCGAGCACGGCCCGGACCGCGCCGAGCCCATCGACGTCATCTACATCGGCTCGCCCAACTCCCTGCACGCCGCCCAGGCGATCGCGGCCCTGGAGGCCGGGTACGGGGTGCTCGTGGAGAAGCCCTTCGCCCTGACTCCCGCGCAGGCCCGGGCCATGGCCGCAACCGCTGAGCGCACTGGCGGCTTCCTCATGGAGGCCTGGCAGACCGCCTTCGAGCCCGGCGCCGCCGCCATCCGCGCCGCTCTCCCCCGGCTCGGGGAACCGCGCCGAGCCACGTTCGTGCGCGAGCAGTTCTCCTCGCGCATGAGCGCCTACCGGGCCGGCGAACTCCCCCCAGCCTTCGACCCGGCGCTCGGCGGCGGCTCGCTCATGGATCTCGGCATCTACCCCGTGAGCTTGGCCATTCACTTGTTCGGGCCCCCGGACCGCGTCACCGCCACGGCGCAACTCCTGGACTCCGGCGTCGACTCCCACGGCACGGTCACCCTCTCCTATGACACCGGGGAGCGCGTCGGCCTGGAAGTGGCCTGCCTGCACTCCAAGACCTCCGCCAACGCCCTGGGCAGCCAGATCTCCGGCGAGTCCAGCGCGATTCTCCTCGACCACTGCCAGTGGCCCGAGCGCATCAGTCTCATCACCGCGCCCGGCTCCCCGGAGGAATCCCGTGAGGACCTGTCCGTGACGCGCTCGGGCGAGGTGATGGGCCCCCTCCTGGCGGAGGTCTGCCGACTCGTGAGCGCCGGCGCGCGAGGCTCCGAGCTCCACCCTGTGTCCGCCTCGGTGTCCGCGATCGAGGTCCTGTCCGAGGCCCGCGCGCAGATCGGGGTCCATTTTCCCGACGACGACGCCGATGCCTGAGCCGGCGGCTTGAGAGGGCGTGGGCGCTGCGGTGTCGGCTCACCGAGCGGAGCGTCCTGCCCGCACCGAGCGGAGCCATCCACACCGACCGGAGCCAACCACACCGACCGGAGCGTCCTACCCGCACCAGTGGGTGCAAACGGCACCAGTGAGTGCGACCAGCGCCACCCACACCGACCGGCACCACCCACACCGAGCGGAGCCAACCACACCGACCGGCACCAACCACACCGACCGGCACCAGTGAGCGTGCACCGCACCAGTGAGAGCGACCAGCGCCACCCACACCGACCGGAGCCAACCACACCGACCGGAGCGTTCTGCCCGCACCTGTGGGTGCAAACGGCACCAGTGAGTGCGACCAGCGCCACCCACACCGACCGGCACCACCCACACCGACCGGCACCACCCACACCGACCGGAGCGTCCTACCCGCACCAGTGGGTGCAAACAGCATCAGTGGGTGCAAACAGCACCTGTGAGCGTGCACCGCACCAGTGAGTGCGACCAGCGCCACCCATGCCGAGCGGAGCCAACCACACCGACCGGAGCCAACCACACCGACCGGAGCGTCCTACCCGCACCAGTGGGTGCAAACGGCACCTGTGAGTGCGACCAGCGCCACCCATGCCGAGCGGAGCCAACCACACCGACCAGTGCCAACCACACCGACCGGAGCGTCCTACCCGCACCAGTGGGTGCAAACAGCACCTGTGAGTGCGAACGGCACCAGTGAGCGTGCACCGCACCAGTGAGAGCGACCAGCGCCACCCACACCGAGCGGCGCCAACCACACCGACCAGTGCCAACCACACCGACCGGAGCGTTCTGCCCGCACCTGTGGGTGCAAACAGCATCAGTGAGTGCGAACCGCACCTGTGAGTGTGCACCGCACCAGTGAGTGCGGCCCGGGAGGTCTGGCCACTCTGGGTCGGGCAACCGCCCTGGGTTGGGCGGGCGCACGGCCGCGGTGGGAGGATGCGCCCATGAGCCAGTCCTCCTCAGCCAGCCGCCCCCAGGCGCCCACCGTCCCCGAGACCACCGTCCCCGAGACCACCGTCCCCGAGACCACCGTCCCTGAGACCACTGCGGGCGCCCCCGCCTCGAACGCCCCGGGAGCCGCCCCGCAGTCCCTCGCGCAGCGGGGCGACAACCGCTCCCGCCAGCCCACCAACCAGGCGTTCCGGGATTTCATCGGCTCCGGCTGGGGTCCTCGCCCATCCGGGCTCCCGCCGCGCTCCGAGGCCGCCGACTGGGCCGTCGCGCGCCGAGCCGCCCTGGGCGCCCAGTTCCCCGGTGAGCGCCTCGTCGTCCCCGCCGGCCCCCTCAAGGTCCGCAACAACGACTGCGACTACCGCTTCCGCCCGCACTCCGCCTTCTCCCATCTGGCGGGCACCGGCACCGATTTCGAGCCCGATGCCGTGCTCGTCCTGGAGCCCCTCACTCCGCCTGGCGCCCCCGCGCCCGAGGGAAAGCCCACGCATGAGGGCGTCCTGTACTTCCGACCCCGCGCCTCACGGGCCTCCCAGGAGTTCTACGCCAACCCCCGCTATGGCGAGTTGTGGGTGGGGGCGCGTCCCTCTATCGAGGAGGTCGAGGCCGTCACCGGCATCCGCTGTGCCCATATCGACAGCCTCGGCGACGCCCTGGCCAAGGACGCTGGGGCCGACGGCGTGCGCCTGCGCGTCATCGCCCAGGCCGATGAGGCCATCACCGCGCTCGTGGACCAGGTCCGTCAGGCCGCAGGGCTGGCCTGTGGCCAGGCCGCCACCGAGGTCGACGACCGCCTCCTGGAGGCGGCCAGCGAGCTGCGCCTGCGCAAGGATGCCTGGGAGATCGCCCAGATGCAGGCCGCCGTCGACGCCACGAAGGCCGGATTCGACGACCTCATCCGCTCCATCCCGCGCGCGGTGGGTCACTGGCGCGGCGAGCGCGTGCTGGAGGGGGCCTTCGCCGCCATCGCCCGTGAGGAGGGCAACGGCCTGGGCTACGACACGATCGCCGCGGCCGGGGACCACGCCAACACCCTGCACTGGATCAACAACGACGGCCCCGTGCGCCCCGGCGAGCTCGTGCTCGTGGACGCCGGCGTGGAGATCGACTCCCTCTACACCGCGGATGTCACCCGCACGATCCCGGTCGACGGCGTCTTCACCGCCCCGCAGCGCCGCGTCTACCAGGCGGTGCTCGACGCCGCCGATGCCGCCTTCGCCCGCGCGAACCAGCCCGGCTGCCGCTTCAAGGACGTCCACAGCGCCGCCATGGAGGTCATCGCCGCCCGCCTGGAGGAGTGGGGGCTGCTACCCGAGGGCGTGACCGCCGAGGACTCCCTGGGCCCCGATGGCCAGTATCACCGCCGCTGGATGGTGCACGGCACGAGCCATCACCTGGGCCTTGACGTCCACGACTGCGCGCAGGCCCGCCGCGAGATGAGCATGGACGCGCTACTGGAGCCGGGCATGGTCTTCACGATCGAGCCGGGCCTGTACTTCCGCGCCGATGACCTGCTCGCCCCCGAGGAGCTGCGCGGCATCGGGATCCGCATCGAGGACGACGTCGTCGTCCGCCCCGATGGGAGTGTCGAGCGGCTGACGGCGGGCATCCCCCGCACGGTCGAGGAAGTCGAGGCCTGGGTGAGCGGCCTCATCGCCTGAGGCCCCTGAGCCGCGGGGCCGTCTGTGCCCCCGATCCCCACGCGGGACCGGGGGCACAGACGGCCCCGCGGGATCCCCGGCGCGCTCAAGCGCGGTCAAGCTGGTTCAGAGGCGCTCAAGCGGGTCGCACAAGCGCGCTCAAACTGGTTCAGACGAGTTCGGTACCGTCGTCGAAGATGACCCGCATGGCGCCCGGGGCGCGCTGGATGGCCAGCACGCCGTCGTCGCACAGGCCGGCCATGCGCACGCGGGCGCCGTCGCTCAGGGGCGCCTCCACGCGGGCGATGGCGCGCGCGCCATTGGGATGGGTGAAGTCCCGGGGGCGCGGGTCCTGGGAGAAGCGGGTCATGAAGAAGGGCATCTCGGGGTCCTCGGGGAAGAAGACGCGGTAGTGGAGACGGCGCCCATGGGTATCGATCCGCGTGGGGGCCACTCGCAGGCCACGGGCGCCGAAGCGCTCGACGACCTCGTCGAACTCCGCGTCCCCGCCCTCCAGGCAGACGGCGCGCAGCCCCTCCGGCCCCCGCTCCCACGAGGTGAATCGGCGGGTCGCCCGCCCGCTGGCCGTGGGGAGGGCCGACGCTAGGCGCAGGAGCGGAGTGGGGAGGGTTCGCGCGAGGAGCTCCAGGTAGGGGCCCTCGGAGAAGTAGACGAGGGCGTTGATCGGCCGCCTCGCGCTCCCGTACTCGACGGCGAAGCCCCGCTTCCGGAAATCCCTGACCGCGGCGTCGAGATCCTGTGCCCAGTAGATGACGTGCCCCGTGCGCATGCGGGCACAGTACCAGCGACTGTCTTAGGTCGCCCTAAGCCCTTGACTCATAAATCATTCTTGATATGATCGAGGGGTGAATCCCACCCAGCACCTCGGCGCCCGACCTGCCCCCGCCCCTCGCGAGCGGAGCCATGCCCATGGTCACCCGCACGGCCACTCCCACGACCACGCCGCGATCGCCTCGCGGCACCGCCTGGCCATCGCGCTCGCGCTGACCTCGACTGTCCTCGTCGCCGAAGCAATCATCTCCATGCTCACCGGCTCGCTCGCCCTCCTGGCGGACGCCGGCCACATGCTCACCGACTCCGCGGGACTCGTCATGGCGCTGACCGCGGCCCACCTGTCCACCCATCCGGCCACGGACCGCAGCACCTGGGGCCTGCGCCGCGCGGAGGCCCTCGGGGCGGCGCTCCAGGCGGGCATGCTCAGCGTCGTCGGGACGGTGGTGGCCCTCCAGGCGGTGCGCCACCTCATCACCGCTCCCCCTGTTCAGGCCCATGGGATGGCGGCGATGGGCGTCATCGGCCTGGTAGCCAATATCGTCGCACTCCTGGTCCTGGCGGGTGGGCGCGGGGAGAACCTCAATACGCGCGCAGCGTTCCTGGAGGTCCTGGGCGACGCCCTGGGCTCAGTGGGCGTGATCGTCGCGGCCGCCGTCGTGGCGCTCACGGGCTGGGACCGGGCCGACGCCGTCGCCTCCCTCGTGATCGTGGCGCTCATCGTGCCCAGGGCGGCGGCGCTCCTGCGCCAGGCGATGCGCCACCTCATGGACTTCACGCCCGAGGACCTCGACCTGGCCGAGGTGCGCGCGCACATGTCCTCCCTGGAGCACGTCGAGGCGGTCCACGACCTGCACGCCTGGACGGTGGCCTCGGGGCTGCCCGTGCTCACCGCGCATGTGGTGGTGCGCGACGAGTGTCTGCGAGACGGGCACGCGGCGACGATCCTCGACCGCCTCCAGGAGTGCGCTGCCGAGCACTTCCCCGTGCGCATCCAGCACTCGACCTTCCAGATCGAGCCCGTCTCCCATCTCGAGCACGAGCCCGCCTACTGCTGAGGCGAGGCGGCCGGGCCCCTCGCGATGGGGCCGCCCGTCAGCGGCGCAGATAGGGGTCGTAGTCCTCGGGGACCGGGGCCGCGCCACCGGACCCCTCGACCGTTCCGGGGGCGGCCGGGACACCAGGAGCCGCCGGGACGCTGGGAGCCGCGGCAGCGCCGAAGGCCCCGGGAGCGACCCCCACGCCGTCGCCGGGCGCCCCGGGGACGGCCCCGCCACCCGAGGCCCCAGCGCCCGGAGCCGCGCCGCCGGGCTGGATGCGCACGCCGAAGCGCGGCTCCTCATCGGGGCGCGATCCGAACGCCGTGGGCCCGTCACCGGACTCCGCGCGGGCGCGACGGCGCTCCTCGGCGCGGCGCGCGGCCTGGCCGCCCCGGGTCAGGTTGCCCGGCGCATCGGCCAGCGCCCGGGCCGCCTCCTGAACCCGGTCCGAGGCGAGGATCGAGTAGCGCGAGGCCACCACCTGGCTGATAGAGGTGAAGTCCCGGCGACCGCGCGTGAGCGCGTAGCTGACCGCCTGGAAGAGGATCCCCCACACGACGCCCAGCAGCACGGCGCCGAGGAGCCTCGGGGGCGTCGAGGCGCTGCCGATGAAGTTCATCATGAGGGCGAAGAACACGCCGATCCACAGCCCGGACCCGGCGCCGCCGGCGATCGCCCGCCCCCAGCTCAGGCGGCCGGTGATGCGCTCGACCTGCCGCAGATCGGTGCCGATGATCGACAGCAGTTGGACGGGGAAGCCCCCGTCCGACAGGGAGTCAACGGCGTGCTGCGCCTGCGCGTAGGTGGCGAAGGAGGCGATCTCCTCGCCCTGGGGCAGCGCGCCCCCGCGACCGACGATCGTGTCAGGACCCATCTGGATGCTCATAACCCCATCGTCCCATGCCGACCGCCACGGAGACGAGCCGGCCCGCCCCCCGCCGCCCCGATCCGCTCTCAGCGACCACGGGGCGGCGGGGGAATATCGGCCCGATGGCGTCCCTCAGGCATCAGCGGCGAGCGAGCGCCTGGCCACTCGATTCCCATCAGGGGCATTCATCAGATCTCCGCCGCGCCAACCGTGCCCTCGATTCCGAAGGGGCACATACATAAGCGAAACCGGAGAGCCGACCGCAGGAGGAATAAGCCGTTGCGATGTATCACGAGCTCGCAACGAGTGCATCGCGCCACGGACCCACTATTTACGCGAAGCCATGCCCGCAGGTAATCTAGTGGTCGCGAACACAGCCGAAGGCATAGGAGCCTTCGATTCGTTCGAACATCTTGAAAAGTGTTCGCACACCATATCAACCGCTCGGCAACTGGAGAAATCATGAAGGTTCTTCACATAATTGCCGGCGGAGCCGCCAGCGTTGCGCTAGCCATTTCCGGCGCTACCGCGTCCGCGGCACCCATCGAAACACCACCCAATTCTAGCACCTCTTCCGAAGAGCCCACATCAGAGGAAGAACTCGATCAATTCGCCGGCGACCTCGAGACACTCTTCACCCGCTATGTGCAACAAAGAGCAGATGGAACAGTCGTCGCAAACATCCAGAATATCACTGCGGATGGAATGGGGGACAAGATCTCCGACTTTCAACGATTCGCCGATATGATGAACAATGTTGGCCGCACCCCTTCCGGTCAAGAGAGCCAATTCTCAAGCAATGGAGCAAGCGCTCTAGGCGTCGGAAGCTTCATCAGTTGCTTGGCGACGTCAGCCCTCGACATTCCAATCGGTAACACACCCAACCTGTACGCTGCTCTACGAGAAGGATTGCGGGCATGGAACTGGGGACTGACAGCGCGGACAGTGGCCCGCATTATCGGCCCATCCGCCACGAAGGCCCTGGGCGGTCCTTGGGGCATCGCGCTCGCGCTCGGATGGGGGGCCCTCACATGTCGGGGACATCTGTGATCTGGAGGCCATCATGACCGCTCAGAAGAGCGCGCGACTGCGAAACATAACGGCGCTTCAGTTCCTCTGGGGACTCCTTGTGATGAAGATCATCACCTGCTGCATCTGGGGGTTGCCCCTCTCAGCGCTCAGCACATGGGCGGACCTCACGACCTGGATATACTCGCTCGTTCCAGCCGTGATCTTCACCGTTAACTACTACCGCTTCTCGATAAGCCGTCACAATCCGTTTTAGGGCTCATGAGAGCACCGGGCGGCGCCGGGCGCCGGGCGCCGAGGCGCCGGGCGCCTGACACAGCGGGCGCGAGGATTCGCCGAGGGCGCTTCCAGCGGGCCGTCCTCGCGCCCGCTGGCTCACGGTGTCGCCCTCTCGGATACGGCTAGTCTCGCTGACCGGACAGGTTGGTTGAAGTAGTGTGACGACACGGTCTGAAAAGACCTGGGTGGGAGGACCTGCGCGGTTGAGTGGGACTGGCTAGGTATGCCCTCAAGGAGAAGGCCCTGCCGTGTCCCACGGCTAACGCGGCCTTGACCCCACGTCACCGTCCGATCGCCGCCCACCTGGGTATCGCCCCCTCGAGCGTGGGACGCATCCTCACGGCCTGCCGACTCAACCAGTTGTCGGCCTGCGACCGGGCCACTGGGGAACCCGCCCGCCGCCACGCCTCCGAGGCCGAGCGCCGAGCAGCCCCGCCAGGATGGATCCACTTCCACAATCGCCACAGGCCCCGCCCAGCCCGCGACAACCAACCACCCATCACCCGCTTTACCAACCTCCCCGGTCAGTGCAACTAGGCTGTGCCCATGGAGAGCAGTAGGACGCGCAGCGCAAGCAGGGTCTTCGTGGCCCGACTCGTCGGCACGGCCGTCTTCGACCCCCTCGGGGATCCCGTCGGCCGCGTCCATGACGTCGTCGTGCTCATCCAACTGCGCGGCGAGCCCCGGGCGGTGGGCTGCGTCATCGAGGTGCCTGGACGGCGCCGCGTCTTCCTGCCGCTGTCGCGCATCACAGCGATCGAGCCGGGCGCGGTCATCACCACGGGCGTGGTCAACATGCGCCGATTCGAGCAGCGCAAGGTCGAGACCCTCGTGGTCGGCGAGCTCCTCGACCGCGTCGTCACCCTCAAGGACGGCACGGGCACCGTGGAGATCCGCGATGTGGCCATCGAGCGCGACGCCGGCATGGATTGGAAGGTCACCCGCCTGTTCGTCCAGCGCGCCTCGTCGGGCCCCCTGGGGCTGCGGCGCGGGGAGACCGCCACGGTCCGCCCCGACGAGGTCACCGGCCTGGCAGGCGGCATGGAGCAGCAGGGCGTCACCGCCCTCCTGGCCACCCTGGAGGACCTCAAGCCCGCGGATCTGGCCGAGGCGCTGCGGGACCTCCCCCACGCCCGGCGCGTCCAGGTGGCGCGCGAGCTGCCCGACGACCGCCTCGCCGACGCCGTCGAGGAGCTGGGCGATGACGACGCCGTCGCCCTCCTCTCCGCCCTGGAGTCGGCCCGCGCCGCCGACGTCCTGGAGGCCATGCAGCCCGATGACGCGGCCGACCTCGTCGCCGAGCTCCCCAAACTCAAGGCAAACGAGCTCCTCGCGCTCATGCAGCCCGATGAGGCCGCCGACGTGCGCCGCCTCATGCGCTACGACGAGTACACCGCCGGCGGCCTGATGACCACCGAGCCGATCATCCTGCCGCCCGAGGCCAGCGTGGCCACCCTGCTGGCCCAGGCCCGCAAGGCGGAGGTCCCCCCGGCCCTGGCGGCGGTGGCCTTCGTATGCCGCCCGCCACTGGAGAGCCCCACGGGCATGTACCTGGGGATGGTCCACCTCCAGCGCGCCCTGCGCGAGCGCCCCCAGCAGATGGTGGGGCGCATCCTGGACAAGGACCTCGGCGCCGTCGGGCCCACCGACTCCATCGGCACGATCACGCGCCTCCTGGCCACGTACAATCTCACGGCCATGCCCGTGTGCGATGAGGCCGGCCGCCTCGTGGGCGCGGTGAGCGTCGACGACGTGCTGGACCATCTCATGCCCGACGACTGGCGCGAGGCCGATGACGCCGTCACCGACGAGATGATCGAGAGGAGCGCCAATGCCTGAGCAGCTCGACCAGCCCTTGGACCCGGGGCGCGGTCGCCGACTGCGCGGACTGCGCCCGCGCCGCTCCTCGCGCTCGGACGCCTTCGGGCGCTTCGCGGAGGCCACCGCCCGCTTCATGGGCTCGCCGAGGTTCGTCCTGTACATGACGGTCTTCGTCATCGCCTGGATCGTGGCGAACATCGCCCTGGCGAGCGCCTCCAAGGCTTGGGACCCCTACCCGTTCATCCTGCTCAACCTGGCCTTCTCCACCCAGGCTTCCTACTCCGCCCCCCTCATCCTGCTGGCGCAGAACCGCCAGGACGACCGCGACCGCGTCACCGCCGAGCAGGACCGCCAGCGCGCCGAGCGCAACCTGGAAGACACCGAGTACCTCACCCGGGAGATCGCCGCGCTGCGCCTGGCGATGAACGACGTTGCCACCCGTGACTTCGTGCGCGGCGAGCTGCGGGACATGCTCTCAGAGATCCTCGCCGAGGAGCGCGCCATCCGCGAGGAGATCTCCGAGCTCGGCGACGGCGAGCACGCCGAGGGCGATGAGGCGCCCGTCCTGGCCGAGACACCCTCCCCCGCCCACGAGGCCTGACCCGGCCCGGCGCTCGCACTCACCCCGCCCCGATCCGCCACGCCCTCCCCGATCCGCCACGAGCCCCCGCGAACTCCCCCATTCCGCCGCGAGCCCCCGCGCCCCCCCCGATCCGCCACGAACTGACACCGACGGCCCGGGGATGGCGCCCCCAGGGCGAGCCCGTAGGATGAGGGCATGCCGATGCCCACTGAAGAGGCCGTCCGCGATGCGCTCGCCCGCGTCCACGACCCTGAGATCCGCCGTCCCATCACCGAGCTCGGAATGGTGGACTCCCTCGAGATCTCACCCGACGGCGTCGTGAGCGTCCACGTGCTCCTCACCGTGGCCGGCTGCCCGCTCAAGGACACGATCACCCAGGACACCACCCGGGAGGTCGGCGCCGTCGAGGGTGTCACCGATGTGCGCGTGAGCCTGGGCGTCATGACCGATGAGCAGCGGGCCGCCCTGCGCTCCCAGTTGCGCGGAGGGGCGGCGGAGCCCGTCATCCCCTTCACCCAGCCCGGCTCGCTCACCCGCGTCTACGCGGTCACCTCCGGCAAGGGCGGCGTCGGCAAGTCCTCGGTGACGGCCAACCTCGCCGCCGCCATGGCCGCGCAGGGCCTGAGCGTTGGCGTCGTCGACGCGGACATCTACGGCTTCTCCATCCCCCGGATGCTGGGCTCGGAGCAGGTGCCCACCCAGCTCGATGGCATGATCGTCCCGCCCATCGCGCACGGCGTGAAGCTCATCTCGATCGGCATGTTCGTCGATGACAAGCAGCCCGTGGTGTGGCGCGGCCCCATGCTGCACCGCGCGGTCCAGCAGTTCCTCTCCGATGTCTTCTGGGGGGACCTCGACGTCCTCCTCCTCGACCTGCCCCCCGGCACCGGGGATGTGACGATCTCCGTGGCGCAACTGCTGCCCAACGCGGAGATCCTCGTGGTCACCACGCCCCAGCAGGCGGCGGCCGAGGTGGCCGAGCGCACGGGCCTCATCGCCACCCAGACCAAGCAGCGGGTTGTGGGCGTCATTGAGAATATGTCCTACTTGACGCAGCCCGACGGCTCTCGGCTGGAGATCTTCGGCTCCGGCGGCGGCCGGGCCGTGGCCGCCTCCCTGACTGAGACGCTGGGCTACGACGTGCCGTTGCTCGCCCAGTTGCCCCTGGACATCAAGCTGCGCGAGGGCTCCGACACCGGCGTGCCCGCGACCATCGGCGAGGGTGGCCACCCGCCCGCGGACGCCCCTGCCGCCCAGGAGCTCTCGGCGGTGGCGCGTAGGCTGTCCCACCGCTCCCGGGGCCTGGCCGGGCGCCCCCTCGGCGTCACCCCCGCCTGACGCCCCCGCGCCCCTCACCGAGACCGGTCGAAAATAGGAGCGAGACCGGTCGAAATCAGGAGCGAGACCGGTTCGAGGGCGGGCAGCGCGACCAGATCTGGGCGCGCCGGGACCCCGCGTGGGGCTTCAGCACTGCTGACTGGGCCGGAGGCATTGATAGCTGGGCCGGAGGCACTGCGGGTCTGGGCGACAACCGCGCCCGAAGACGCTCAGCGCGACCATCGGTGGGGAGGATCGGCGTCGACGCGCCGTTCCACGGGGCGCCCAGCCGAATGACTGGTGAGGCTCAGTCGACGCGCGCTGACGCCGCGGCCTCACGGGTCCGAGCGGCCGCCTTGGCGGCCCGCACGATATCGCGCGGTGAGAGTGGGCGCGGCGCGCCGGGCGCGACCGCCGACGCGACCACGGGCTCCTCCACCAGCGAGGCCGGCACGGCCACAGGCCCCGTCACCGGGTCAGCGACGGGCTCGACGACGATGGGCTCCGCAGCGGCGGGATCAGCAGTGACAGCGGCAGGCGTGGGCTCCACCGCCGGCTCCGGGGCCGGCGCAGAATCCGCGCCCGGCTCACTGAGGCTGGCTCCGGCGCCTCCGGCCTCGACCGGCTCCGCCTCCGCGCCCGGCTCGCTGAGGCCGGCTCCGGCGCCTCCGGCCTCGACCGGCTCGGAATCCGCGGGAGCGCCACCGGCCTTGGGCTGGCCGTCGGAGCCGCCCTCCGCGACCGCCACCCCATCCTTCTCCTCGGCGCCAGCCGCCGGATCGGCCTGGGACGCTTCCACCTGTGGGAGCTCGGCGGTGGTGGCCTCGCCCTCCTTCGCGGCCCGGGCAGCGGCAAGGGCCTCGGCTTTCTTCTCCTCGATCTTGTTGGCCAGGGAGTTCGCCCGGTCCTTGTCCCGAGCCTCCTTGACGGAGGCGTCAATGGCGTCGGTGGTCTCCTTGGCGGCGTCCTTGACCGCCTTGAAGGGCGACTGGAGGTCCTTCTTGATGGCGTCGAGGTCCTCACCCAGGGCGTCGCGCACGATCTTGCGCGGGTCGTACTGGCGCGGGTCGAGGCTGGACAGGTCGAGGTCGGCGAGCTCGGGGCCGACCTCCTCGGCGATCTGGGTCTTGGTGCTCTCCAGGAAGACGCGCAGTTGGCGGACCATCTGGGTGAGTTTGCGGGTGTACTCGGGCAGCCTCTGGGGGCCGATGACCACGACGGCCACCAGCAGGAAGACCACGAACTCAGATGAGGAGAATCCCAGCACGAGGCGAGTATAGAGCGCTGGGCCGCGATGCCCTCATGCGCCAGCTCCCGGCTCAGCGCGCCTCGGCCCAGCGAGCCGCGGCCCAGCGCGCCGCGCGCCGCGGCCCGACCCGCCGTCGTGCCCGGCGCGCCGTCGTGCCCGACCCGCCGTGGCCCGGCGCGCCACGCGCCACGCGCCACAGTCCGCACGACGGCGGGTCGGGCGAGGAATTCCCCATGGTCCTGGGACAATGCGGTTGCCGCGCGGATGTCGCGGCGATCTCGAGCGCATGCTTCACCGCAATGGAAGGGACTCACTGTGAGCGCGGACAAGACTCTGACCTGGTCCTACACCGAGGAGTTCCCCTTCGAGGACGAGGCAACCTCCCAGGCCCGCCTGCGCGGCATCGAGCTCGGCACCGCGCCGGTCTCCCCGGCCACCGGCGCGGCCCTGCGCGCGCTCGCCGCGGCCGCGGGCGCGAAGTCTGTGGCGGAGATCGGTACGGGCACGGGGGTCTCCGGACTGTGGATCATGGCCGGCATGGGCGCCGACGGCGTGCTGACGACCATCGACGTCGAGGCCGAGTTCCAGCGGGAGGCGCGACGGGCCTTCGACGCCGCCGGGTACTCCGGCCACCGCACGCGCATCATCCAGGGTCGGGCCTCCGACGTCATGCCCCGTATGGCGGCGGGCTCTTACGACATGGTGGTGCTCGACGTCGACCCGCAGGACGCCGCCGACCTCCTCCAGGACGCTTTGCGGATGCTGCGCGCCGGGGGGTCGCTCGTTATCACCCACGCGCTGTGGCGCGACCATGTGGCCGACCCCGCGCGCCGCGACGCCGTGACGGTGGCCGCCCGAGAGTTGGGTAAGACTCTGCGGGACGCCGACGGGCTCCTGACGGCGCTGCTCCCCGTGGGCGATGGGTTGCTCGTCGCCGTGCGCCGGAGCTGAGGGCGGCGGAAGCAGGATCGCACCGAGAGGCGCCATCCACACCCACTGGTGCGTCCTACCCGCACCTGTCGGCGCAAACAGCACCGCTCGGGGCGAGGCGCACCTGTCGGGGTTACACGCAGCGCTCGGGGCGAGGCACACCGCTCAGGATGAGGCGCGACCTCTGAGCCGCGCGAGACAGAAGCAGGCTCGCACCGAGAGGCGCCATCCGCCCCGAGAGGAGCCATCCGCACCCACTGGTGCGTCCTACCCGCACCTGTCGGGGTTACACGCACCGCTCGGGGCGAGGCACACCTGCCGGGGCGAGGCGCATCCTCCGGGCCGCGCGAGACAGAAGCAGGATCGCACCGAGAGGCGCCATCCGCACCCACTGGTGCGTCCTACCCGCACCTGTCGGCGCAAACAGCACCGCTCGGGGCGAGGCGCACCTGTCGGGGTCACGCGCACCGCTCGGGGTTACACGCACCTGTCGGGGTCACACGCACCGCTCAGGGCGAGGCGCGACCTCCGGGCCGTGCGAGACAGAAGCAGGCTCGCACCGAGAGGCGCCATCCGCCCCGAGAGGTACCATCCGCACCCACTGGTGCGTCCTACCCGCACCTGTCGGCGCAAACAGCACCGCTCGGGGTAACGCGCACCTGTCGGAGTAACGCGCACCTGCCGGGGCGAGGCGCGACCTCCGGGCCGCGCGAGACAGAAGCAGGATCGCACCGAGAGGCGCCATCCGCACCCACTGGTGCGTCCTACCCGCACCTGTCGGCGCAAACAGCACCGCTCGGGGCGAGGCGCACCTGTCGGCGTAAACAGCACCGCTCGGGGCGAGGCGCACCTGTCGGCGCAAACAGCACCGCTCGGGGTAACGCGCACCTGTCGGAGTAACGCGCACCGCTCGGGACGAGGCGCACCTGCCGGCGCGAGGCGGAAGAAGGACCGCCCCGATCCGGGAGCGGTCCTTCTCCTGCGCGAGACGGCCGTTGGGCCCCTCCGACGGTGGATGGGCGAGCGGCCAGCCGGTTCCGGCGCTCGGCGCCGGGCGTATGGGTCAGACCTTGACAGTGGCCAGTGCGTCTTTGAGGGCCTTGATCTCGTCAGGGGTGATCTCGACGACCAGGCGGCCGCCGCCCTCGAGGGGCATGCGCATGATGATGGCGCGTCCCTCCTTGACGACCTCCAGGGGGCCGTCCCCGGTACGGGGCTTCATGGCAGCCATATGCATCCCTTCCATCGTGCTCACGCGGCTCCGCCCGCGGTGCTGCCTCTTATTCTAAGGCATGATGCTCGATGGCACGATAAGCACGATAAGTAGGACACAGGGCTAACGGTCCGGGGCCCGGCTCATTCCGGTGACGTGGGACGGATCCTCTGGGCGCCCGCGACCACGTACTCGACCGCCTCGGCAGCGGTGTCGACGACGCGCAGCAGGTCGAGGTCCTGCGGCGCGATCATGCCCGATCCCAGGAGCGAGGAGCGGATCCAGTCGACGAGCCCGCCCCAGTACTCGCGGCCGACGAGCACCACGGGGAAGGAGTCGACCTTACGGGTCTGGACCAGTGTGATGGACTCGAAGAGCTCGTCAAGGGTTCCGAACCCGCCGGGCATGACGACGAATCCGTCGGAGTACTTGACGAACATCGTCTTGCGGGCGAAGAAGTAGCGAAAGTTAATGCCGAGGTCGACGTACTCGTTCATGGATTGCTCCATGGGCAACTCGATGCCGAGTCCCACGGACAGGCCGCCGGCCTCATGGGCCCCCTTGTTGGCGGCCTCCATCATGCCCGGGCCGCCGCCGGTGATGACGCCGTAGCCGGAGCGGACCAGCCCCGCGGCGATCTCCTCGGCAAGGCGGTAGGCGGGATCGTCCCGCTTCGTGCGCGCCGAGCCAAAGACGCTGATCGCGGGCCCGATCTCCGACAGGGCGCCGAAGCCCTCGACGAACTCAGACTGAATGCGCAGCACCCGCCAGGGGTCGGCGTGGAGCCAGTCGGCGCGCTCGGTCGCGGACAGCAGGCTCGCGTCGGAGGTCTGCCGGGGGATCTGCGTCCCCCGCAGCAGGACAGGGCCCTTGCGGTAGGTCTGGCGATCAGTCATGTCCGCATTGTGTCATCGTGCGGACGGCGAGCCCCCTGACGCAGGTGCGCCACAGCCTCTGACCAGCGACATCAGATGTTGTGGGAGGTGCCACGCATGAACGCCATCACCTTCTCCGCTAAAAGAAGGGTCCGACCGGTACGGTCAAGTCATGACCCACTCCCCCAAGGTTGCCCCGACCACCGGAGTTGTCCGTACGACCGTCGCGCAGTGGATCGCCGAGGACCCCGATGAGACCACTCGCGAGGAACTGGCCGGCCTCCTGGCCCGCCACGAGGCGGGGGACCCCGCCGCCACAGCCGCCCTTGCCGAGGCCTTCTCCGGCCCCCTGACCTTCGGGAGCGCGGGCATGCGCGGCAGGCTCGGCCCCGGCCTGGGCAGGATGAACCGGGCCGTGGTCATCCGCGCGACGGCGGGCCTGTGCGCCTATCTGCACGAGGAGGTCGGGGCCGGCTTCGTCGTCGTCATCGGCTACGACGCCCGCCACTGCTCCGATGTCTTCGCCCGAGACGCCGCCGCCGTGGTCACCGGCGCGGGGGGCCAGGCCCTCCTCATGGACTCCCACTGCCCCACCCCGCTGCTGACCTTCTCCCTGCGCGCGCTGGGCGCGGACGCGGGCATCATGGTCACCGCCTCGCACAACCCCGCCCAGGACTCCGGTTTCAAGGTCTACCTCGGCGGCCGGGCGACCAACGATTGGGACCGCGGCGCCCAGATCGCTCCCCCGCAGGACGCGGCGATCAGCGAGGCCATCACCGCCCTGGGCAGCCTGGAGACGATCCCCCGCGCGGAATCCGGCTGGGAACTGATCGGACCCGAGCTGCGCGAGGGGTACATCGAGCGCGTGGTGACCGCCGCCAGGACGACCGCGGCCGCGGACCTGCGAATCGTCCTGAGCGCCATGCACGGGGTGGGCGGTCGGATCTGCGTCGAGGCGCTGCGCCGCGCGGGCTTCGACGACGTCGTCGTGGTCCCCGAGCAGTTCGAGCCGGATCCGGGATTCCCCACGGTGGCCATCCCCAACCCCGAGGAGGCCGGCACCATGGACCTCCTGCTGGACCTGGCCCGCCGTGAGCGCGCGGACCTGGCCATCGCCCTCGACCCCGACGCGGATCGCTGCTCCGTGGCCGTCCCCGATGAGACCGTGGCCGGCGGCTGGCGCCAGCTGACGGGCGACGCCGTCGGGATCCTCCTGGGCGAGCAGGCGGCCGAGCTGGCGGCCTTCACCGGCACCGGCGTGCTCGCCTCCTCCATCGCCTCAGGCCGGATGCTGCGCAAGATCGCCCAGGACCACGGGCTGGCGCACCGCATCACGCCCACGGGCTTCACCTGGATCAGTCGCGTTCCCGGGCTCGTCTTCGGCTACGAGGAGGCGATGGGCTACTGCGTGGATCCCGCCTCCGTGCGGGACAAGGACGGCATCGCCGCCGCGGTGCGCATGGCCCTGCTCTCCTCGGTCCTCAAGGCGCAGGGCCGCTCCCTGGTCTCGCTCCTGGACCGGCTCGCCCAGCGGCACGGCCTGCACCTGACCTGCCAGATGAGCGCGCGCGCCGACGACGCGGGGGTCATCGACGGCGTCATGCGGCGCCTGCGCGAGGGAGGGGCCCCCGCGAAGCTGGCGGGCTCGCCCGTGGTGGATGTCTTCGACCTCATGGACGGGGCCAGCGACGGCAATGGCGCGCAACTGCCGCCCGCGGACGGGATCATCATCAAGACGGCCGCCGACGACCGCGTCGTCCTTCGCCCCTCGAGCACCGAGAGCAAGCTCAAGTGCTACTGCGAGGTTGTCATGGAGATCCCCGACGGCGAGCCGGTCCCGGCCGTCCGAACCGCGGCCTCCGAGCGCCTGGCGGTCATCAGGGCCGATCTGCGCGGCGCGCTGGGGATCTGCGCCTGATCCCCCGCCAGCAGGCCGCCGCCAGGTAGGCCGAGGCGGCGACGGCGGCGATCATGCCTCCCACGGAGAGCCGAAGCGCCACGCCGAGCACGAGTCCGGCCAGCGCGCACGCGGCGCCGAGCAGGGGAGCCCCGATGAGGAGCCCGCGCGCGCTGCGGGCCGAGGGCGCCAGCGCGGCCGCGGGGGCGGCGATGAGGGCGATGGGCAGGATGGTGCCGACGGCGGGCACGAGCACCACGATGGTGGCGGTGATGAGGACGAGCACCGCGCCGTCAGCCCAGCCCGCGCTCAGGCCCGCCGCGCGGTGGCCCACCGGGTCGAAGGCGTGGAAGACCAGGGCCCTGCCCGTCAGGGCGACCACGGCCGCGGCCACCGCCAGGACCGCGCCCGTGGCGGCCACGTCCACGAGCCCCACGTTGAGCACGGAGCCGGTGAGGAAGGAGTCGATCTTCAGCGGCAGGGGCTTGAACCAACTGGCCAGGAAGTAACCCAGGGCGAAACCGATGGTGAGCACGATGCCCGCGGCCGCCTGGGGCCCCAGCCCCTCCACGCGGGTCAGTGCGCGCATGAGCGCGGCCATGGGCAGGCACATGAGGGCCGCGCCCACGAGCAGCGTGGCGCTCAGCAACTCGAACCCGGGGCGCCCGTGCCCGAGCGCCCCAGCGATCCAGGTGGCGGCGACGACGCCGAGGATCGCCCCGGGGAAGGTCGCGTGGGTGAGGGACTCGGTGAAGAAGACGCGGCGGGACAGCAGGGCCAGGGCGCCGGCGAGGCCGGCGAGCAGGCCCATGAGGACCGCTTCGACCGCGGGCAGGGCCAGCAGCCCCAGTGAGACGTCGGTGAGACCGCCCGCGCCGGGCGTGCTGGCGGTCGCCCCTGCGCTGGCGGTCGCCCCCGCGCCGGGGGCGGCCCCCGCGCCTGCTGCGACTCCCATGGCGGCGATGGCCCATGTGACGCCGATGCCGCTCATGCCTTCTTCCCCCTGCGGGCCCGGCGCCGCGCGGAGGCCGCGATGATCGCGCACAGGAGCAGCGCCGTCGTCGCGAGGCTCACGGCCGCCTGCGGGGAGACGGGCCGGGGGCTGGGCATGACGGCGGCCAGCATTCCCAGGTAGCCGCCGAGCACGCCGGTGGCCACGGCGATGATGACCATGGGGCGCACCCGGTGGGCGAGGACCCGCCCGGTGGCGCCGGGGACGATGAGGGCGCCGATAACGAGCAGCGTGCCCACCGCGGTGGAAGCCGAGACGACGACGGCCGCGATGGCCGCGTTGAGGGCCATGTCGAGGGCGAGGAGCCGATGGCCGGCGGCGCGGGCCCCCACGGGGTCGAAGGCGTAGGCGATCTGCCCCCGCCAGGTGACGGCCACGAGGATGATCGCCACGAGGCAGGCGAGGAGCGCATGGGCGAGCCCGGTGTCGGTGATCTCCAGGAGCCTCCCGAACATGAGGGCCTCCAACTGCCCGGACCTGTCCCCCTTGGCCAGGGACAGGATGATGCCCACGGAGAAGAAGCCGGTGAGCAGGACGGCGGTGCCGGCCTCGGCCCCGCCTCCCCCGGCCGAGCGGCGGGCCCCGGCGACGCGCCCGGAGTGGTGGGTGAGAACGGTCAGGCCTGCCGCCGCGATCATGGCGACGGCGGAGGCCGCGGGGATGATCGCCTCGATCCCCCAGAAGGCGGCGCCGGCCACGATCCCGGGGAAGACGGCGTGGACGAGGGCCTCGGCGCTGAACTCCGCGCCCCGCAGGTTCACGAGCACCCCGACGACGCCTGAGACGATCCCCAGCAGGACCACCATGACCAGGGGCCGGAAGAAGAAGGGGGCGCTGGCCAAGGGCACGAGGCCGGGCGCGTCAACAAGCGCCAGCCTCAGCTGCTCGACGGCGCCGGCCACGAGGGCGGTGAGCGGATCCGTGGTGCTCATCAGTCCTCCTCTGTCCCGAGCAGGAGGTCGTCACGGCCTCTCGCGCCCGTGCCGTAAGCCCGTTCGATGAGCTCGGGGACGAGGACCTCCTCGCGGGGCCCGAAGGCGATCTGGCGCCCAGCAAGCAGGGCCACCTGCTCGCAGCACTCGCGGGCGATGACGAGGTCGTGGGTGGAGATGACCAGGGCGACGCCGTCGTCCTTGAGGTCGGCGATGATGCGCAGGAGGGCGTCGCGGTTGGGCTGGTCGAGGCCGTTGAAGGGCTCGTCAAGGGCGATGAGCCGGGGGCGGGCGGCGATGCAGCGGGCCACGAGGACGCGCTGCTGCTGGCCGCCGGACAGGGTACCGAAGCGCCGCCCAGCGGCCTCGGCCAGGCCCACGGACTCCAGCGCGGCCAGGGCGCGCCGCCGGGCCTCGCGGCGACGCGCCCCGAGCAGCGGGAGCGCGCCAAGGCGGGCCATGGAGGCGGTGATCCCCATGAGGACGACGTCGAGGACGGTGACGGGGAAGGCGGGGTCGAGGTCGGCGACCTGGGGGACGTATCCGATCGAGCCCCTCCGGGCCCTGCCGGGCTCCCTCCCGCAGACCTCGATGCGCCCGGCGGTGATGTCGACCATGCCGAGCAGCCCCCGCAGCAGGGTGGTCTTGCCTGAGCCGTTGGGGCCGATGAGGGCAAGCGCGGTGCCGGGCCCCACCTCGCCGGTGACGCCGGTGAGCGCCACGGCGCGCCCGTAGGCGAGGGCGGCGCCCTCGCAGTGGACGACGGCGCCCCCGCCCGCGAGGTGCCCGGGTCTCACTGCGCCGCCGCCTTGGGGGTCCAGGCGGCCAGCGAGGCGGGGATGGGGGCCGCGGTGCCGCCCCAGGCGTTGGTGAGGCCGGTGACGTTGTGGAGGATGGATCCGATGTAGGTCTCACCGTCGGATCCGGGCTCGCCCAGCGAGTCGCCGTAGAGGGCCTCGTCGCCGATGATCGCCTTGACGCCGGCGGTCTGGGCCACCTTGCGCACGGAGGCGGGGTTGTTGGAGTTCTCGGCGAAGATGGCCACGGCGCCCGAGGCCTTCACGGCGTCGGCGGTGGTCTGGATCTGCTGGGCCGTGGCGTCCTGCTGGGCGTTGAAGTCGGACAGGGCGGCGCCCTCGAACCTCAGGCCGTAGGCCTTCGACAGGTAGCCGAAGGCGTCGTGGCTGGTGAACAGGACGCGCTTGTCCGCTGGAACGGTCTCAAGGCTGGAGCGGGCCCAGGAGTCGAGCTCGGTGAGCAGGGAGGCGTAGGTCCCCGTGTGCTCGTTGATGGTGGCCGCGCCGGCCGGGGAGGCCTTGGCGAGGGCCTCACCGATGTTGCGCACCTGGACCATGGCGCCGGCCGGGGAGGTCCAGACATGCGGGTCAAAGCGGAACTCAGGCTCGGTCTCGCCTTCCTCGGGGGCGAAGGGCCAGGGGGCCACGTCGACCTTCTGGCTCCCGCGCTCGACGGTGTAGGGCAGGTCCTTCTCCTTGGCCTTCTGGGCGTCGAGGTCATCGACGTCGGCGGCCCCGTAGACGCCGGAGGTGACGACCATGGTGCCCTTGAAGCCGGTGGAGGCGACGGCGTCGTCGAGGAAGTGCTCCAGGTCCACCCCCGAGACGAGGAAGAGATCGGCCTCGGACAGGGCCTTGGCCTGCGCGGCTGTCATGTCGTGCTCATGGGCGGAGGCGTTGGGGGCGAGCAGGCAGGTGAGCTTGATACTGGCGCCAGCCTTGGCGCCTTTAGGGCCCAGGTGGGTGGTGGCGCCGTCGGCGCCGGTGCGCTCAAGGGCCAGGGAGCCCGAGCCGGAGGGATTGCCCCCGGTGGCGATCTGGGTGACGTAGTCGCAGATCTGGGTGGTGGAGGCGACGACTTTGATGGCTCCGTCCCCGCCCGCCGGGGAGGTCTCGGCGCAGGCGGCCAGAGCGGGGGCGGCGAGGGCGATGGCGGCGACGGCGCTGACGGCCCGGCGCCCGGGGCGGTGGAGGGTTCTCATGAGCCCGACATTAGTTTCGGCTACCCGAAATTCGCAAACCCGAAATTCCTTTCTCGGGCCTCGCGCGGGGCGCCGGGCTGGCTGCTCGCGCCGATCGCGGACCGGCACCGGCGGGGCGATCAGCGGGGCAGGATGAGGGCGAGAAGGCGGGGCCAGTGCCCCAGCGCCTCCGGACCGCCCGCTTGACGCCTGGGGCGAGCGGGGGCCCCGAGGCGCCCAGGGCGCGCCCCCTGGGCGAGCGCGCTGAGAAGGTCGATCTCGTGGACACGCCCACCGCTGGGCTCGTAGAGGCGCAACTGCCCGGGGCCGCAGTCGCCGGGGAGCCGGGCGCCATCGCGCGGCAGGGCGAGCACGTAGTGGCGCGGGATGGCGGGGCCGGCGAGCATGGCCGCCGCGGCCGACCGCGCCCGGTTCCGCCAGCCGGCCCGGTCGGCGGGGGCCCGCAGGAGCGGGCCGCCCGCGAGCAGGAGGATCGGCAGGCCGTCCGCGAGGTGGGCGCGGGCCTCCTCAAGCGCCTCGGGGAAGGCGCGGCCGGTGTCGCGCGTCCAGCGCACCCGGTATCGGCGACCGGTCATGCGGGTGAGCTCACGGGCCAGGGACCAGGGGGTCGAGCCGAATGCGCGTGGCCAGGGCACCAAGCGGGCGATGGCCCGGCGGTTGAGCGAGCGCTGGATGCGCCGCTGCGCGTCCGCCGGGCCCTCCCCCGGCGGTGCCCCCTGCCCACCGCCCGCTCCGGCGACCGCTCCGCCGACCGGCTCGCGCCCCAGGAGGGCGCTGGCGACCAGCAAGCAGGTGGCCCCGCAGGTGGTGGGGTCCATCTGGGTCATCGAGGTCGCGGCCGTGAATCGCGCCTCGCGCCGGCCAGGTGCCGTCATCGCCGTTGCCCGCGCACAACCGGGCTACAGCAGGCCCGTCCGGCCGTCCCGCTTGAGGCGGTCGACGGCGCCCTTGACGTCCTGAGCGCGCTCCGGCGTCGTCACCAGCAGGGCGTCCGGGGTGTCGACGACGATGAGCCCGGGCACGCCGAGCAGCACGACCCTCCGCCCGGTCGTCGTGGCGACGAGCGCCCCCGAGGATCCCACGGCCTCGACGTCGGCGGCGGGGCCGCCCTGACCGGCGCCGTCGAGCACGGCGACGCCCGCGGCGGGCCCCTCGGACACAACGGGGACGAGGGCGGACAGCGCGTCGAAGCCGCCGACGTCGTCCCAGCCCATGGCGGCCGGGACGGTGGCCACTCCCCCGGCGGCGGCGACGGGCTCGGCGATGGCGTGGTCGATGGCGATCCTCTCCAGGCCCGGCCAGACGCGCTCCAGGACCGGCTCCCGCTCGGGGGTGTCCCACGCGGCGGCGATCTCCTCCACGCCGGCGGCGAGCTCGGGGCGCTGGGCAGCGAGGTGGTCGAGGAGGACCCCGGCGCGCATGACGAACATGCCGGCGTTCCAACGGTACTCGCCGGTGGCGAGGTACTCCGCGGCGGTGGCGACGTCGGGCTTCTCGGTGAAGCCGAGGACGACCCGGCCCTCGGGGGCCCCGGGCACGGAGGTGGGGCCGCCGGCGTGGATGTAGCCGAAGGCGGTGGAGGGGTGGGTGGCCTCAATGCCGATCGTGACCACCCAGCCCTCCTCGGCCAGCGCCGCGGCCTGGCGCACGGCCTCGGCGAAGGCGCCCTCGTCGGCGATCGTCTGGTCGGCGGCGAACGAGCCGACGACGGCGTCCGGCCCGTGGCGTCGGGCGATGACGGCGGCGGCCAGGCCAATGGCGGCCATGGAGTCGCGGGGGGAGGGCTCGGCGAGGATCGACTCAGCGGGCACGCCCGGCAGTTGCGCGGCGACGGCCTGGGCATGGGCGGCGCCGGTGACGATCGTCGTCGTGGCGGCCACGGGCTCCAAGCGGGCGACGGTGCCCTGCAGGAGGGTGCGCCCGGCGCCGGTCAGATCGAGGAGGAATTTCGGGCGCTCGCGGCGGCTGAGCGGCCAGAGCCTGGTGCCCGCGCCGCCGGCGGGGATGATGGCGTGGATGGGCTTGCTCTGGCGGTCCGGCGCTGCGGCGCGCCGGGCTTCGGGACTGGCGGGGAAGTCGGTCATTGGCCCAGGCTAGCGGGGATCAGCCCTCGGGAGGAGCGTCCTGGCCGGCGGGGCGCTCCCGATCCTCGGCCGGCGCGGGGGCGCGGTGGTCGGGGCGCTCCGTGGGATCGACCTCGACGGTGCCGGTCAGGGACTGCCGGGGCCAGGCCAGTGTCTCGGGGACGGACAGGGTGACGTAGTTGGGTCGGGCCCTGGCGTGGACCTCATCGGGGTGCTCGATGACGGCGGGCCGGGGAGGGTTGGCGATCCAGGCCGCGATCATGAGGAGGGTGCGGCTGGCCAGGTGCAGCCAGAGGATGAGGATGACGATCGCGGCGAAGGAGGCCAGGAGGGGGTTGTGCCAGGTCGACCCGACGGCGCGCGAGCCGATCTCGCGCAGCGCGCCGAAGGCGACGGCGCCCAGGCACGCGCCCTCGGCCAGGTCCTTGCGGGGGACGCGGATGCCGCAGGCTGCCAGCAGGAGGGCCAGCACGGCGGCGTCGATGAGGAAGGAGATGACGACGGCCGCTACGTGGCTGCCAGCGCCGCTGAGCCAGGCGGGCAGCCCGATGAGGCTGGCCGTCGAGCCGGCGAGCGCCGTCGTCAGGGCCGATGCGGCGGCGGTGGCGAGCACGCCGGTCATCATGACGAGCAGCGCCACGAGGTTCCACGCCCATGCCCTCACGGGGTTCTCCGGGAGGCGGGCGATGCCGAACATGGCGCGCAGGGCGGTCTTGAGGACCCCCATGAGGGCGGCGGCGGAGTAGAGGAGGGCTCCGACCGCGGCGAGGGAGCCGATGTTGAGCGCCGAGCCGAGGGTGAGCTGGTCGATGGTCACCAGGCCGCCCGAGCCGGTGTCGATGACGCCGGGGAGGGCCTGGTCGATCTGCTCGAGAACGCGGTCGCGCAGGGCCGGACGGCTGCCGAGCAGGCCCATGAGGATCGTGACGCCGATGGCCAGGGCGGAGAAGACGGAGAACAGTCCCGTGTAGGCGATGCCCCCGGCCAGGAGCGCGCCGCGGGCCATGGCGTACCGGGCCAGCGCCCGCCCGAGGCGGCTGGACTTGTAGCGGTCGATGAGCGCGGCGGCGCCCGCGCGCGTCGTGGTGATCGCGCGCGCCATGCCGCTGCCGCCCTGACGCCTCACGACGGCGCCGACCCGCCCAAGGGGATACGCGCCAGGAGCGCGCAGTGGTCCCGGTTCAGGGTGTGCAGGAGCACCTGCCCGGCGACGAACGCGGCGTCGAGGGCCGCCCCGGCCCGCATGGCGGCGTCGAGAGCGGCCCGGCCCACCTCATGGGCAAGGGTGACGTGGGGGTGGAAGGGGAAGCGCAGGGGGGCGCTGAGCGGGCCGGAGGCATCGCGGATGTCCTGCTGGAGGGAGCGCAGCGCGTCGCCGCCACCGATCACCTTGAGGTAGGCGACGGCGCTGACGGGCAGGAAGGTGGCGGCCCCTTTAAGGCGCAGGTCGATCGGCGCGTGGGCGCGGGCGACGTCGGCCAGGTGCTCCTTGATGGAGTCGAGCCGGTCGGTCGGCACCGCCGTGGGCGGCAGGAGGGTGATGTGGGGGGCGATCCGGGCGGCGAGCGGGTCCCCGGCGTCGCGGCGGATGTCGCGGATCGTGGCGGCGAAGGGCTCGGGAACGGGCACGGTGACACCGACCACGCTCTCGCGGTCGGCGGGCTCAGGGACCTCCATGACCCTCCTCTCCGCGCGTTGGGGGCGCACTCGGCGGTCGCATCGGGCGTCCGCGGCGGCGGGGTCCACCACGGGCTGACCAAGCCTAACCCGCATCGCCCCTCAAAGGCATCGCCCGCATGGCACGATGTGCGTTATGAGCGACCTCACCACCGACGCTGACGCCGTCACGCCCCCCGCCGTCCCTGATTTCTCCCCCGCCTTGACCAATGAGGAGGGCATCGCCCAGGCCACCGCCCTGTTCCACGAGGCCTTCGGCGCCGACCCCGACGGCGTCTGGTACGCGCCGGGGCGCGTCAACATCATCGGCGAGCACACCGACTACAACGGCGGCCTCGCGCTGCCCATCGCCCTGCCGCACCGCGCCTTCCTGGCGCTGCGGCGCCGGGATGACCGCACGGTGCGCCTCATCTCGCCGCAGACGCGCGAGGCCGTGGACGTGCTCGACCTGGACGCCATCGGCCCCAAGGGCACCCCCGGCGAGGTCCCCCATTGGGCCGCCTACATCGCGGGGGTCGCCTGGGCCCTGGAGCGCGACGGCCTCGGCCCCCTGCCGGGCTTCGACGCCGCCCTGGTCTCCTGCGTCCCGCTGGGGGCAGGCCTGTCCTCCTCGGCCGCCCTGGAGTGCGCCACGAGCGTGGCCCTCGATGAGATCGCGGGACTCGCGCTGGCCGGGCCCGCCGACGCGCCCGCCGACGCCGGCCGCGCCCGCCTGGTGACCTCCTGCGTGCGGGCGGAGAATGAGATGGCCGGGGCCCCCACGGGCGGCATGGACCAGTCGGCCTCGCTGCGGTGCCGCGCCGGGCATGCCCTCGAGCTCGACTGCCGCGACGGCGAGGTCGTTCACGTCCCCTTCGACCTGGCCGCCGAGGGCCTGGCCCTGCTCGTCATCGACACCCGCGCCAAGCACTCCCTGGCCGACGGCCAGTACGGGGCGCGCCGCTCCGCCTGCGAGCGCGCGGCGGAGATCCTCGGCGTCGAGTTCCTGGCCGATATCGCGCCCGAGCGCCTGGAGGAGGCGCTGACCAATCTGCGCGAACGCGGTGGCGAGGAGGCGGAATTGCTGGTCGCCCGCGCGCGCCACGTCGTCACCGAGATCGCCCGGACCGTCGAGCTCGTCTCCCTCCTGTCCGATGGCTCCCCGCTAGCCGGGGAGAAACTGGCCAGAGTCGGGGAACTCATGGACGCCTCGCATGAGTCGCTGCGCGTGGACTACGAGGTGACCTGCCCCGAGTTGGACGTGGGCGTCGAGGCGGCGCGCGCCGCTGGCGCCCACGGGGCGCGCATGACCGGCGGCGGGTTCGGGGGCAGCGCGATCGCCCTGGTGGACGCCGACCGGGTGGACGATGTGGCGCGCGCCGTCGTCGCCGCCTACGCGCGCGAGGGATTCGCCCCTCCGGCATTCCTCGACGCCGTCCCTAGCGCCCCAGCTGGCCGCGCGACGGCCTGAGGCGCGCGCGGGACCGCCTTGCGCAGCGGGCGTCCGGCGCTCCCGGAGGAGCGCCGGGCACCCGCTCCCGCTCGCTTCCGCTCACTTCCGCTCGCTTCCGGCCCCTTGCTCACCCGCTCCCGCTCGCCCGTGCGCGGACGCGGGAACCGCCAGGGCCGCCGTCGTAAAAGCGCGGCTCACCAGCGAGGTTTTCACCACCCCGGCCGATCAGGGTGATAACAATGTCATTGCGCCCACATCCCCTGCCCCCGGCATTTGCTAGTGTCATCTTCATAGCCGCCGAGGTATGACGATTCCCCATCGCCAGCCCGGCTCCCTACAAGGACGAGCATTCCCACCCCGAGCGCCCCCAGCGCCCGGCTATTTCCCACCGGCGGGGAAGGGCGTGTCGCGTCAGATCCGCAACGAAGAGTGACAATGAGTTCTCGTTCCCATACCCCACCGCGCGCCAGACGCGTCGCTCACTGCGCCTTACTGGCCCTCTGCGCGCTCGCCCTCATCTGTGTTGACGCGGTCAGCATTCCCCGCTCTCTGAGCCCCATCCCGCCCGCCCAGGCCGCGGACGGGATCTTCCAATGCACTCCCGGGACGGTGTACAACGTGACCGGCAACGGGACCATCAACAAGCTCTCCCCCGACGGCACTGTCTCACATGTCGAGGGATACGACTATCCCTTTGACTGGTTCTACGACGGAGACAGAGCGAACGGACTGGGTATCGAGAAGAATGGGGCCGGGGCCTACTTCCTCATCCAGAAACGCAGTGATCATCAAGTCAGGATCGTCCATTACTCCAATGGAGAATGGACAGGGACAGATCGGATAGACTCCGATCAATGGGGGCTCCTCAACGGGACCTATATCGCTGGCGGGGTCCAGCCCTCCACGGGCGACTACTACTTCGGCGGCTACGAGGAGGTCACCGACCAGTGGACCAGAAGGACGCACCTGCACTTCCGCGTCTGGCGGATGCCCAACGGCTACCTGGAAGCCAAATGGATCCAGGATGTGGGATACATTGACGTCGGCGAGAAAATCGATAACGGCGATGGCAATGGCGACTTGGCCTTCGACGATGCCGGAAACATGTTCGTCGTCCGGAGCTCGAGCACCTCGGGGCTCACCCAGATCTTCTCGGCGACCGCTGCAGCTCTCGCCGCGGACAGTGGCAGCAAGTACCGCATCCCGGCGAACACCACCAAGGCCGACAGAATCTCGAACAATAAGGCGGTCAACGGCATCGCCTTCGACGCCGAGGGGAAGCTCTACCTCTCCGACCAGAACAATGCGGGCACCTACGACCCGGTCAGCTTCAAACAGATCAGCCCGAAGATCAACAAGAGCACCCTCGGCACGGATGTCAACGATCAAGAGACAATAGATACAGAAAGCACCGACCTGGCCAGTTGCGGCTCGCCCGCGACCTTCATCCTGAAGAAGAACATCGTCAAGCGGCAGAACGCCAACGATCAGTTCAAGCTCTCGGTGAGCTACGACCCGGCGGGCGGCGAGATCGCCTCAACCCAGACCACGGGAGGCGCCAACGGCGTGCAAAAGGAGGTCATCGGCATCTTCCCCGTGTTGGTCAACACCGACTTCTCCTTCTCAGAGAGCGCGGCCAACGGCGCGAACCTCTCCAACTACTCCTCATCGTGGAGTTGCACGCAGAACGGGAGCAAAACCCCATTCGCCCAGGGAGATGGAGTCAGTGGAACCGTTCGGATCCCCCGGCAGAGCAGCGTCGTCGTGGAGTGCACGTTCACCAACGCCCCCCTCTCCGGCTCCGTGGCCTGGGACAAGACGGCCAGCAACGCGCCCTCCCAGCTCCTGCCCGGCTCTGAATGGTCCCTCACCGGCCCCGGCGGCACCACGCTGGCGGTGAAGGACTGCATCTCCGCAGGGCAGTGCGCCGGCACTAACGACGCCGACCCCACCCCCGGTAAGTTCCTCGTCGAGAATCTTCCCCTGGGCGATTACTCCCTCGCCGAGACCCTGGCTCCCAAGAACTACAAGAAGGCCACGAGCGTCTGGAGCGTGAAGATCACGAGCGCTCAGCGCGCGGCGCGTGTCATCGGCGTCTCCAATGATCCCCTCGAGGCGACCCTCACGATGACCAAGAAGGCCCTCGCGGTGGACGGGAGCCCGCTGCCCAACTCCCGCGCGGACTGGGAGCTGACCGCCGCCGCCCAGGACGGCTCGACCGTGGTGGGAGGCACCCAGGTCACATGGGACGACGGCACGGTGGACAATCCCTGGACCGTCACCGTTCCCCCCGGCGAGGACACCGGCACCGTGACCATCAGTGAGGGCGCGGCCGAGGGCTGGGAGAACAAGGCGATCTCCTGCACCGCCGCTGACGGCTCCCCCCTTGCCGTCACCCCCACCGGCAACCCCGGCGAGGGCACGATCACCCTCTCACCCGGCGCCAATGTCGCCTGCGAGTTCACCAACCAGCGCAAGCCGGGCACGCTCACCTGGACCAAGACCGACGCCAGCACCGCGAAAGAACTCCCCGGCTCCTCCTGGACGATCAAGGGCACGGGCGCCGGCGCCGCTGGAGTGACCGTGACCGATTGCGTCGAGATCGGGAAGTGCCAGGGCGGGATCGCCGACTCCGACCCCGCGCCCGGCAAGTTCAAGGTGACGAACCTGCCCTGGGACAGCTACACCGTGACCGAGGCCGCCCCGCCCAGCGGGTACATCCTGGACACCACCGCCCGACCCGCGCGGATCTCGAGCACGAGCCTCGCGGTCGATCTTGGAACCATCACGAACACCCGGGCCACCGGCACGGTGACCTGGAAGAAGGTCGATGGCGATAGCAACGAGGCCCTGGCGGGCTCCGAGTGGACCCTCACCGGCCCCTCCTTCCCCGCCGCGACCGTGATCACCGACTGTGACTCCGGCGATTGCAAGGCCAAGGCCGGGGGCGCGACCTACTATGACGCCGACCCGACTCCCGGCAGCTTCCAGGTCGAGGGCATTCCCGCAGACGGCGCGGCCCTGGAGCTCACCGAGTCCAAGGCGCCGGCCGGGTACCGGCTCGACAAGAAGCCGAAAGCGTTTAGCATCACGGTCGGATCGGATGGCGCCGTCGTGAACCACGTGTTCAACGATCCCTTCCCGAACTACAAGGGCCCGGTGCCCGCGCTCCCGCTGACCGGCGGGATGGGAGCCGATTTCTTCTACCTCGGAGGACTCGGCCTGGGCCTCACCGCGATCATCGCGCTCGTTGTCAGGCAGTCGCGCCGTCGTCGGGCCTGATCCCGCCGCGGCGGAAGGCTCGCCTAGGTAGGCGGAAACCGGGTCCGGGGGCTCTCCCCGGACCCGGTTTCGCTTTACCTGAAGCCGCGCCCCGGCTACAGCCGGTAGTCGACGACGAGCGGGGCGTGATCGGACCAGCGACCCTGGTAGTCCTCGGCGCGGTCCACGCGCAGGCTCTCGGCGCGCTCGGCCAGGCCGGGGGTGATGACGTGGTAGTCGAGGCGCCAGCCGACGTTGTTGTCGAAGGCCTTACCGCGCTGGGACCACCACGTGTAGGGGCCCTGGGCGTCGGGGTGGAGGTGGCGGGAGGCGTCCACCCATCCGGCGTCGAACCAGGATTCCAAGTGGGCGATCTCCTCGTCGAGGACGCCGGCGACCTTGTTGTGGTTGGGCTTCCAGTTCTTGATGTCCCGCTCGGAGCGCACCACGTTGAGGTCGCCGGCCATGAGGATCTCACGGGCGCCGTCGGATGCCTCCGACTCGGCCAGCAGCGCCGCCATGCGGGCGTCAACCAGGTCGAGGTGGGCGTACTTCTGGTCCATCTTCTCCGTGCCTATCTGGCCGGAGTGCAGGTAGGCGGAGATGACGGTGAGGACGCTGGGGGCGCCCGGAGCGGCGCCGGGCAGGGCGAGGTCAGCCTCCAACCAGCGGCCGGAGTCGACATCGGGCTCGTCGCTCCCGGGCGCGGCCACGCCCAGGCGGGTCCGCCCCACCGTGATGCCGCTGCCCTCGCGCACGGCGACGGCGACTCCCGCGCGCCCCTTGATGCGGCAGGGCCAGACGATGGGCTCGTAACCGGGGAGGAGCGGGGCGGCGATCTCGGGGTCGGCGCGCACCTCCTGCAGGAGGAGGACATCGGGCGCGGCGGTGGCGAGCCAGTCCCCCATGCCCTTGCGGGCGGCGGCCCGGATGCCGTTGACGTTGACGGTGGCGATTCGCATGCCGCCCAGCGTACGCGGCCGGGATGCGCTCGAAGCGGGGCCACACCCGGCGGGGCCGAGCGGCGATTCCAAGTGCCACCTGTCACAATGGGGGGCATGAGGAGCATCGGCCGCGACGGCGGCGCCAGCGCGCGGGCGGCGGCACGAGGGCGCACGATCCACGCCCTGGTATCGGGAAGGGTCCAGGGGGTCGGCTTCCGCTGGTCCTGCATGGAGGAGGGCGAGCGCCTGGGCCTGGTGGGCGAGGTGCGCAACCTGCCCGATGGCGATGTGGAGGTTCTCGCGCAAGGCCCCGCCGACGACGTGGCGCGCCTCATCGCCTGGCTCTACCGCGGCCCGCGCTGGGCCTCGGTGAGCGCCGTCGTCATCACGGACCTGGAGCCCGGGAGCCTGAGGAAGCGGGCCTTCATCATGGGCAACTGACCGAGACCGGTCGAAAATAGGGGCGAGACCGGTTCACGGACCGGTCTCGCCCCTATTTTCGACCGGTCTCGGTCAGGGGGTCACGTCGGCGGCGCGCTCAGCGGCGCCCTCGGCGGCGCGCTCGGCGGCCTCCACGACGTTGGCCAGCAGGAGGGCGCGGGTCATCGGCCCCACTCCCCCCGGGTTGGGCGAGAGCCACGAGGCCACCTGGTCGACGCCGTCGGCCACGTCCCCGACGATCCGGCCCTTGCCGGTGACGGGGTCCACCACGCGCGAGACGCCCACGTCGAGTACGACGGCGCCCGGGGCCACCATCGCAGGAGTGATGATCCCGGCCGAGCCGGCCGCGGAGATGACGACATCCGCGCGGCGCACATGCGCGGCGAGGTCGGCGGTGCCCGTGTGGCACACGTCCACCGTGGCGTTGACGTCCTTGCGGGCCAGCAAGAGGCCGATGGTGCGCCCCACGGTGACGCCGCGGCCGACGACGCACACGTCCTTGCCGGCCAGGTCGATACCATGGCGGGCCATGAGCTCGATGCAGCCGCGCGGCGTGCACGGCAGCGGCGAGTCGATGGGCCCGGCACCGCGCAGGACGAGTCGGCCGAGGTTCGTGGGGTGGAGCCCGTCAGCGTCCTTGTCGGGGTCGATGCGCTCCAGGATGGCGTTGGTGTCGACGCCGCGCGGCAGCGGCAGCTGGACGATGTAGCCGGTGCAGGCGGGATCGGCGTTGAGGCGATCGATCGCGGTCTCGATCTCCCCCTGGGTGGCGGTGGCAGGCAGGTCCGCGCGAATGGACTCGATGCCGACCTCGCGGCAGTCCGAGTGCTTGCCGGCCACGTACTTGACGCTGCCCGGGTCCTCGCCGACGAGCACCGTGCCCAACCCGGGCACGACGCCGCGCGCCCGCAGTGCCGCCACCCGCTCGGTGAGTTCGGCCTTGATGGCGGCGGCGGAGGCCTTGCCGTCCAGGACGCGGGCGGCGCCCTCCCAGGGGGCCCTCACTGGACCAGGCCCGGGTAGAGCGGGAAGGCGTCGGTCAGGGCCGTCACCCGCGAGCGCAGGCCCGTGAGCAGGTCCTCGGTGGCGTTGCCGGCGGCGCCCGCGGTCAGCGCGGTGGCGATGATCTCGGCGACCTCGGTGAACTCGGCCTCACCGAAGCCGCGAGTGGCCAGGGCCGGGGTGCCGATGCGCAGTCCGGAGGTGATGCGCGGGGGGCGGGGGTCGAAGGGCACGGCGTTGCGGTTGACGGTGATCCCCGCGGCGTGGAGGAGGTCCTCGGCCTGCTGGCCGTCGAGGGCGGAGTCGCGCAGGTCCACCAGGACGAGGTGGACATCGGTGCCGCCGGTCACCAGGCTGATGCCCGCGCCGCGCACGTCGTCGGCCAGGAGGCGCTCGGCGAGGATCCGGGCCCCGGCGAGCGTGCGAGCCTGCCGGTCCGCGAACTCCGGGGTCCCGGCGATCTTCATGGCGATGGCCTTGGCGGCGATCGCGTGCATGAGGGGCCCGCCCTGCTGGCCTGGGAAGACGGCGGAGTTGAGCTTCTTGCCCCACTGCTCGGCGCGGTTGGACAGGATCATGCCCGAGCGCGGCCCACCGAGGGTCTTGTGGACGGTGGTGGACACGACGTCGGAGGCGGGCAGGGGGCTGGGGTGCAGGCCTGCCGCGACGAGCCCGGCGAAGTGCGCCATGTCGGTCCACAGCGCGGCGCCGACCTCGTCGGCGATGGAGCGGAAGGCGTCGAAGTCAAGGTGGCGGGGGTAGGCGGACCAGCCGGCGATGATGACGCGGGGGCGCTCGCGCAAGGCGGTCTCGCGCACCTGCTCCATCTCGATGCGGTGGGTGGTCTCATCGACGCCGTAGGCGGTGGCGTGGTAGTTCTTCCCGGAGAAGTTGATCCGCATGCCGTGGGTGAGATGCCCGCCGTGGGCGAGGGACAGGCCGAGGATGGTGTCGCCGGAGTCGGCCAGGGCGTGGAGGACGGCGGCGTTGGCCTGGGCCCCGGCGTGAGGCTGGACGTTGACGTACTCGGCGCTGAAGACGGCCTTGGCGCGGTCAATGGCGAGCTGCTCGGCGACGTCGACGACCTCGCAGCCACCGTAGTAGCGCTTACCGGGGTAGCCCTCGGCGTACTTGTTGGTGAGCACACTGCCCTGAGCCTGGAGGACAGCGCGGGGCACAAAGTTCTCAGAGGCGATCATCTCGAGCGTTCCGCGCTGGCGGTCGAGCTCGCCGTCCAGGACGGCGGCGATCTCGGGGTCGAGCTCGGCCAGGGGGAGGTTGTTGAGGGAGACGGTGGCTGGGGCGGTCATGCTTCTCCTGCGGGTACTCGGGCGCGCGTGCGCGCCGCGGCGGGCGATCCGCGGCCCAGGCGGGCGACCCCGGATCTGCGTGTCATGCCGCTCCCCGGTGGTGATCCACCCGGCGCCAGTCGCGACGGCCATACCCTATCGCGCCCGGCGGCGCGGCGGGCGGCGGCGCGGCGGGTGGCGGGTGGCGGGCGGTGGGCGCCTCCTACCCCGAGTGGTGCCATCCACCCCGACTGGTGCCATCCACCCCGAGCGGTACGATTTCCACCGAGCGGAGCGTCCTGCCCGCACCAGTGGGCGCAAACCGCACCTCCCAGTGCAAACCGCACCTCTCAGCGCGAGCCGCACCCGCCAGCGCGCGACGACGCCGAGGAAGCGGCGGGCGGAAAAGCGCACGCCAGTCGACCGGCGCCTCCTACCCCGACTGGTGCCATCTGCCCCGAGTGGTGCCATTTTCACCGAGTGGAGCGTCCTGCCCGCACCAGTGGGCGCAAACCGCACCTCCCAGTGCAAACCGCACCTCTCAGTGCGAGCCGGGCGACCGGCGCCATCTGCCCCGAGTGGTGCCATTTTCACCGAGTGGAGCGTCCTGCCCGCACCAGTGGGCGTAAACCGCACCTCTCAGTGCAAACCGCACCTCTCAGCGCGAGCCGCACCCGCCAGCGCACGGCGATCGACCGGCGCCCCCAACCCCGAGCGGTGCCATCCACCCCGAGTGGTGCGATTTCCACCGAATGGAGCGTCCTGCCCGCACCAGTGGGCGCAAACCGCACCTCTCAGCGCGAACCGCACCTCTCAGTGCGAGCGGCACCCGCCAGCGCGCCGCACCCGCCGCCCCGCCGCACCCGCACCCCTCAGTCGCCGCCGAACCAGTCGTCCATGGCATCGCCGTCGGGGCCGCTCCAGGCCAGGGCCGTCACGAACTCGTCGGGCCGGAGCAGGATGCGGGAGAAGGCCTCGCGCACGCGCTCGCAGGCGGCGTCGTCGGCGATGCCGGTGACCACCAGGTGGCAGCGCGGGCCGACAAGCCCGCCCGCTCCCGCCTCCGGTGCCTCCTCCTCACCCCAGGGGGCGGGCGCCTCGTCCCAGCTGCCGGCGTCACCAACGGTGACGGCACCGCCGGCGACCTCCCATGCGCAGACGCGCCCGGGTCGGCTGGGCAGCCAGAAGCAGCCGCGCGCACACATGCCCGCCCCGGCGAGGTCGGCGACGAGCTCGCGCAGCCGCTCGGGATGGAAGGGCCGGTCGGAGGCCAGATCGAGAGTGCGCACGCCGTGCTCCACCGGCCCTCCCCAGGCGCGGGTGGAGGCGGGGTGGACCCGGGCGACGGCGGCGCGAGCGTCATGGCGCACCGACAGGAGGGCGTCGAGGACCGGCGCGTCGAATCCGGGTAGGAGGAGCGCGTCGTGGGCGCGCAGGTGCTCGACGAGGTCCGCGCCCGCACCCTCCTCCCCCACCGCGATGATGACGTCGGCGTAGCCGAGCCCCAGCATGTGGACCTCGCCGGTGCAGCGGGGGTCGCCCTCGCCCCAGGCCAGGCCTCGGTCAGCCAGCGGGATGTGGGTGAGGATCTCGTCGACGGCGGTGGCGGTGAGAACCGCGTGGGCGACACCCGCGAGCGCGACGCCCGCAACCGACTCAAGCTCCTCCGCCAAGCGCGGCACGAGGTGGACGATCTCGATCGCCGGGGGCAGGAGGATGACGGTGACACCGTTCGGCTCGTCGTCGGCGCGGTCCTCGGCCACGGCGAGGAGCACTTCGTGCAGGGAGCAGGTGGGGCAGGACGTGGGCATGTCGACGTCGAGCACGGCGGGCTCGGCGAGCGCCGGGGAGGACTCGCCGTCGGGGGCCTGCGAGCCGGTCGAGGACAGTCTGATGACGCCGTTGTCTCCCTGATCGGGGTGGATCGTGGCGGCGATGACGAGGGCGTCCTCGCCGTGGAGGCTGAGGGCCGCCAGGTCCAGCAGAGCGGGATCGACGGCGCTGATGAGGGCGATCCGATGGCCGGCGCCCGCGTGGGGGCCGCGGTGAGCGCCCGTGTGAGGGCCCGCGTGGGGGCCGCGGGAGGAGGGCCGGTCCGCCCCCGGCCGGGATGAGTCGAGAGTCATGAGGGCTCCAACTTGACGGTAATGAGATTCAATCCCAATACTGCACCCATGACCACCTACTGCCAAGTCACGGGAGCCCGGCCAGTCTTCGGCAAGTCCGTCTCCCACTCCCACCGCCGCACGAACCGGCGCTGGGACCCCAACCTCCAGCGCAAGCGCTACTGGGCGCCCTCGCTCGGGCGCACCATCACGCTGACCGTGAGCGCGCGCGGGATCAAGACCATCGATAAGAAGGGCATCGACGCCGTCGTGGCCGACATGCTCGCCCGAGGGGAGAAGTTGCGATGAGCAAGACCGCCAAGGACCTGCGCCCCATCATCAAGATGGTGTCCACCGCGGGCACGGGCTTCACCTACGTCACCCGCAAGAACCGCCGCAACACCCCCGACCGCCTCGTGCTGCGCAAGTTCGACCCCGTGGTGCGCCGCCACGTCGAGTTCAAGGAGTCCCGCTGATGGCCAAGAACTCCAAGATCGCCGCGGACAAGCGCCGCCGCGCCGTCGTCGCCCGCTACGCCGAGCGCCGCGCTGAGCTCAAGAAAGCCAGCGTCAACCCGCATCTGAGCGCCGCCGAGCGCGAGACCGCCATGGCCGCGCTGCACGCCCTGCCCCGCGACGCCTCCCCCACGCGAGTGCGCAACCGGGACGCCGTCGACGGGCGCCCGCGTGGCTACCTGCGCGTCACCGGGACCTCCCGAGTGAGATTCCGCGAGATGGCCTCGCGCGGCGAGCTGCCCGGCATCGTCAAGTCGTCCTGGTGACAAGGAGCACATCATGAGACCTGGAATCCACCCCGATTACCATCCCATCGTCTTCCGCGACAAGAGCGCGGACTTCGCCTTCCTGACCCGCTCGACCATGACCTCCGCCGAGACCATCGAGTGGGAGGACGGCAATACCTACCCCGTCGTCGACGTCGAGGTTTCCAGCGCCTCCCACCCGTTCTGGACCGGCAAGGGCCGCATCCTGGACACGGCCGGCCGCGTGGAGAAGTTCGAGCGCCGCTACGGCAAGCGCACCCGCCCCACGAAGAAGGAGGCCTGAGCATGAAGGTCCGCGCCTCGATCCGCTCCCTGGCCAAGCAGCCGGGCTCGAAGGTGGTGCGCCGCCGCGGCCACACCTACGTCATCAACAAGAAGAACCCGCGCCTCAAGGCCCGCCAGGGCTGAGCTTCCCACGACGACTCCCGCCCGGGAGCCCTCCTCCCCACTCCCTAGCGCCCCGCGCCCACCCCGACCGGCGCGGGGCGCCCCCGCGGGGGGGGCGGGTCGCGCGAGACCGGTCGAAATCACGAGCGAGACCGGGCGCCCCCCCGCGTGGAGGGCGGGTTGGGGTAGCAGATGAGGCGCGGCGCCCAGCGGGGCGCCCCCGTGGGCGGGGCGATGGGGACGATGCGAGACGATGGGAAGCGCTGCCGTGGAACAGCCGTTGTCGACGGCGCCCGGCGGCCCTAGGCTGGCGACCGCGCCCATCGGCGCCGCGCCCCTGCCCGGCGCGGCGCCCCTGCCCGGCGCGGCGCGGGAAGGAAGAGCGATGCACGCCAGGGGCCGAGGCCGAAGAGTCGTCGTATCCGCCGTCACAGCCGCGGCGGCGGCGCTGTGGATCGGGGGGATGCATGGCTGCGCCCCCGAGAAGTCCGACGACGGCAACACCGACGCCGACTACGTCAAGGTCTGCAAGGACCCCGCCACGGGTCAGCGCATCGAGGACGAGAAGTGCTCCGACGGCGGGAGCGACCGCTCGAGGAGACCCCACTGGGTCTACGCGCCGATCTCGCGCGGCTCCTCGGTCAGGGCCCCGGGGGTCGGCGAGGCAGTGCCCTCTGGGTATGACGGCTCCAAGCCGTCGTCGAGCAGGAAGGTCACCACCTCCAAGCGCTCGGGGGGCTCCTACTCGCGGGGCTCGGGGACCAGTCACGGGGGCTTCGGCTCCGGCTCCAAGGGCGGATCGGGGTCCTGAATGCTGCGCGTCCCATGCTCACCGCGCCCCGGCTGGCGCGACATCATCGCCCGCCAGGGCCTCGTCTTCTCCGAGACCACCGACCCCGCCACGGGGATCAGCACCAGCTACTGGAATGAGTTCGCCTGCTACGAGCTCACCACGGACGAGGTCAACCTCCTGGAGCGCACCAGCGAGAGCCTCCACATGATGGCCAAGGATGCGGCCGGCTTCCTCGCCGAGGAATCCCTCAAGCCCGGCTCCCCCTTCAACCTGGGCATCCCGCGGGAGGCCATCGAGTACGCCACGGTCTCCCTCGACCGCGATGACCCCTCGCTCTACTCGCGCTTCGACCTCATCTACTCGGGCAATGACGGGCGCCCGCCGAAGATGCTGGAGTACAACGCGGACACCCCCACCGGGCTGGTGGAAGCCGCCCTCATCCAGTGGTACTGGCACGAGGACGTCCACCTGAAGGCGGGCCTGACGGGCATCGACCAGTGGAACGGCATCCACGAGGAGCTCATCGCCCAGTGGGGGCGCATCGATGAGCGCCTCGGCGGCCTTCACGGCCTGCGCCCCCACATGTACCACTTCGCCTACACCGACGCCGACGACTCCGGCGAGGACCTCATGACCACGAGCTACCTCATGGACACCGCCACGCAGGCGGGCCTGACCGGCATGCTCGTGGAGATGAAGCAGCTCGGGCTGGATCGGGAGGCCGCCCGCTTCACCGATGGGGAGAACCGCCATCTCGAGGCCATCTTCAAGCTCTACCCGTGGGAGGAGATGATGTTCGAGGAGTTCGGCCCCGCGATCTGCGCGCTCAAGCCGGACCACTGGTTCCAGCCCGCCTGGACGATGTTCCTGTCCACCAAGGCGCTGTCGGCGGCGCTGTGGCACCTCTACCCGAACCACCCCAACCTCATCCCCACCTACATGTACCCCGACGAGGCCCGCGCCCGCCACGACACCATGGGCATGAGCGAGTACGTCATCAAGCCTCTTCACGCCCGCGAGGGCGCGAACATCGAGTTGCATGGGGAGGGCCGGCACATCGTCCAACCCGGCGGCTGGGGCGTAGAGGGGCACGTCATCCAGGAGTTCTGCGCGCTGCCCGACTTCACCGGCTCCGACCACCTCCACAACCGCCCCGTCCTGGGCACCTGGATGGTCGGCGACGAGTGCTACGGCCTGGGCATCCGCGAGTCCGATGGGCCCATCACGGACTACTACTGCCGGTTCGTGCCCAATCGGATCCGGCTTTAGGCGCCGGGGATGGTGGCGCCCGGATCGACGACGGCGCCCCCTCGAGGGCGACGCGAGGAACGGCCCCGGAGGCCTGGGGCGAGCACCCCGCGGCTGACCACCGCTCAGGGAACCGCGCTCGCCCTGTCCGCCACGGCCCCGTGGTACTCGATCATGGTGACCGCGCCGCTCATCGCCGCGCTGGTCGGCTCGGGCACCGCCGCCGTCTACCTGCTCGCGGCGATCCCCGCCGCCCTCGTGGCCGCCGGGATGAGCGCCAACGACCGCCGAGACCCGCATAAGGGCAGCGTCTACGCCTGGGTGCGGCACCGCCTGCCGCGCACCGGTTGGCTCGCGGGCTTCTGCCTGGCCTCCACCGGCGTCATCGCCACCTCCGGGATGGCCCACGTGGCCGCCGACCTACTCATCCCCTCCGCCCCAGCGGCGCTCAAGGCCTGCCTGGCGGCGGCGCTCACCGGCGTCGCCGCGCTCATCGACCTCTACGAGCTGCGGCTCATGGCGGCCTTGCAGTACCTGGCGATCATCGCGGGCGTGGGGGCGACGATCGTCTGCGCCGGGCTCGTGGCCGGGGGCGGGGTGCGGCTGGCGCCCATGGCCGGCTCTCCCCTTGACTGGTTCCACGCGGTGCTGCTGGCCGTCTTCGCCTACTGGGGCTTCGACGCGATCTTCGCGCTCACCGAGGTCACGAGCGCTGGGGCGCCGCAGCGGGTGACCGCGCTGACCGTGGTGGGGCTCATCGGCTTCTTCGCCGTCGGCGGGACGGCGTACAGCGCCGTCGACCCCACCCCCGTCACGGGCCATCTGGTGGTGCGCATCGCGGTGGTCTCCTCGGCGATCATGAGCCTGGGCTCCACGCTCGTGCCCACGGCGCGCGGGATCGAGGCGATGGCCGACGCCGGCCAGATCCCCTCCTGGGCGGGCCTCCTGCGGCGGACCTCTTGGGCGACGGCGGTGGTCACGACCGCCTCAGTGGCCTGGGCGGGCCTGCTGCTCATCTCCGAGGGGCTCTTCACGGACACGGTCGACGCGCTCAGCGTGCTCGTGGGACTGTACTTCACCGCGAGCTCGCTCATCGCGGCGCTGCGCGCCCGCTCCCAGCGCGAGCGGTGGGCCCAGGTCGCGGCGGTCGCGCTCATGGTGGTCATCACGACGGCGGTGGCGATCCAGATGCTCGATCCGGCTTACGGGGCGACGGCGGTCGGCGGCGTCGGCGGGGTGGGGCTCATCGTCGTCGGGCTGAGCGCGCTGGGGGTGGCGGGGGCGCTGCGCTACGGCGGTCCCGAATCGGGGGCGCGCGGCGGGGCTGGGTAGGCTGCGCCCATGACTGCTCCCGCCACCACGCCCGCGACGGCTCCCGCCACGCCGTCGGAGCCCTCCCCCACCGCCCATCTCGTCCTCACCCTGTCCTGCCCGGACCGGCCCGGGATCGTCCATGCGGTCACGGGGGCGCTGGCCCGGCGCGGTGGGAACATCACCGAGTCCTCCCAGTTCGGCGATGAGGAGACCGGCCTGTTCTTCATGCGCGTGACAGTGCTCACCCGCGTGCCCCGCTCGGAGCTGGAGGCCGACCTCGCCGAACTCGCCAGCACCTACTCGATGCGATGGGAGCTGGGCGAGGTGGATCGCCCCCTGCGCACGCTCATCATGGTGAGCAAGGACGCCCACTGCCTGACCGACCTGCTCTTCCGCGCTCGCAGCCAGGGCCTGCCGATCGACGTCGTGGGCGTGGTGGGCAACCATGAGGACCTGCGGCCCGTCGCCGAGTTCTACGGCGTCCCCTTCCGCTGCATCCCGGTCACCAAGGAGACCAAGGCGGAGGCGGAGGCCGAACTGCTGGGGCTCGTGGACGAGCTCGGCGTGGAACTCGTGGTGCTGGCGCGCTACATGCAGATCCTCTCGGAGTCCCTGTGTGAGCGGCTGCGCGGCAACGTCATCAACATCCACCACTCCTTCCTGCCGTCCTTCAAGGGCGCCAAGCCCTACCACCAGGCTCACGCGCGCGGCGTCAAGCTCATCGGCGCCACCGCCCACTACGTGACGGCGGACCTGGACGAGGGGCCGATCATCGAGCAGGACGTCACGCGTGCCTCGCACGCTGACTCCCCCGTGGCGCTTCAGCGCAAGGGTCAGGACGTCGAGCGCCGGGTGCTGGCGCAGGCTGTTAAGTGGCACGCCGAGCACCGCGTCCTCCTCAACGGCAACCGGACCGTCGTCTTCCCCTGACCAGCCTGACCGCGAGCGCCTCCCGATGCGAGACCGGTCGAAAATAGGACCGAGACCGGTTCCCGGACCGGTCTCGGCCCTGACACCGGTCTCGATCCTGGCAACGACCGGTATCGACCGTCATTTCGACCGGTCTCGATCCTGGCAACGACCGGTATCGACCGTCATTTCGACCGGTCTCGGTCCTGACAACGACCGGTCTCGCTCGTGATTTCGACCGGTCTCGATCAGAGGACGTCGGCGCCCCGGCGCAGGACCCGCACGGGGGCGAGTTCGGCGTCGGTGACCAGCACGTCGGCCCATAGGCCCGGGCGCAGCGCGCCGATACTGGCGTCCCCGAGGATCGTCGCGCCCTGGACGGAGGCGGCGTACACGGCGTCCACGAGCGGGACGCCGCCGCGCCAGGTGGTGCGCACGACGTCGATCAGATGCGCCGTCCCGCCGGCGATCGCGTCCTTGCCGGTGAGCCGGGCGACGCCCTCGGAGACGGTGACCGCCTGGGGGCCGAGGACGTACTCGCCATCGGGCATGCCGGCCGCGGCCATCGCATCGGTGATGAGGACGACGTTGTCCCGCCCCAGCGTCTCGAACATGTCGAGCACGATCGCCGGATCGAGGTGGACGCCGTCGCCGATCATCTCCAGGACGCACTCGCCCCGCTGGGCGGCGGCCAGGAACTCCGGCACCGGCCCCGGGGCGCGATGGTGCATGGGGCGCATGCCGTTGAACAGGTGCGTCGCCGTCGAGCGCGGCGAGCGGATCGGCGCTCCGGCCCCCAGGCGCGCCGCGATGCGCTCGGCGGCATCGGCCAGAGCGGCCCGCACGGGGGCGGCGCCGGAGTCGGTGTGCCCAAAGGAGGGCAGGGCGCCGCCCTCGATGAGCGCGGCGTTGACGCCCTCGTCGCCGGTGATGCCGGGCTTCTCCGGGGCGATCGTCATCGTGACCACGTGACCGCGGCCCAACTCGATGAGCTCGCGGGTGAGCGGGGCATCGGGGTCGACGATGTAGGTCGGGTCCTGGGCGCCGCAGCGCTCCACGGAGACGAACGGCCCCTCGAAGTGGATGCCGGCGAGCTCGCCGGCGTCGCACAACTCGGCCAGGACCGCGGTGCGCTCCCTCAAGACATCGGCGGCCGCCGTCACGCAGGAGGCCACGAGGGAGGTAGTGCCGTGGCGGCGGTGTTCCAGGATGGAGACCATCGCCTGCTCGGGGGCGGTGGCGTTGGGGAAGGACTCGCCGCCCCCGCCGTGGCAGTGCACGTCCACGAGACCGGGCAGGAGGTAACCGCCCTCGGGAGCCGCCTCGGCGCCCTGGAGCGCCTCGCCGAATCCCGCGCCAGGCGCCGCCGAGGCCTCCCCGACCCAGGCGATATGGCGGTCCGCGATGACGACGAGGCCGTCGTCGATGATGGCGTCCGGTGTGACGACTCGTCCGCGCAGGGCGGTGGCAGCGCTGCTCATGCTCGCAGCATAGACCCAGACATCAGACAACCGCGACCGCGCTGGCCGCGCCCAGCAGCCGCAGGCTCCCCCGGGCCCCTCCTTGGGCCACCGCCCGGGCCAGCGGCACGGCTCCCGCGCCCGGGTCGGCCGCGTAGTCCCGCGCGTTCGTCATCTCGACGGCGTCCGCGAGCGCCCGGGCGGCCTCCCCTTTGGGCAAGGTCATCCAGCGGGAGAGGCCCTCGGCGGTTATCGGACCGTGACTCGTGGCGTAGCGCCGGGCGATCTCGACGAGGGCGGCGCGGTGGCCGGCCTCTCCCCTGGCGACTCCCCCGCCGCCGCCGTGACGTGGACGGTGCCGCGCATGGGCCAGGAGAGCACGAGCCCCTGCGCCACGATCCGCAGCAGCGAGGCCTGACGGGGCAGGGGCCGGCCCGCTGGAGCCTTGCGAGGAGCGCGAGCGGTCATGGCGGGACTCCGTCAGAAGAGGCGTGATTCGGCGTCGTCCATGCCGCGCATCGCGTCGTAGTCCAGGACGACGCAGCGAATACCCCGATCCTCGGCGAGCACGCGCGCCTGGGGCTTGATGGTCTGGGCGGCGAAGACCCCGCGCACGGGGGCGAGCAGGGGGTCGCGCCCCAGGAGGTCGAGGTAGCGGGTGAGCTGCTCGACGCCGTCGATCCCGCCCACGCGCTTGATCTCGACGGCGACGCTCGCCCCCGTGGAGTCCTTGGCCATGATGTCCACCGGCCCGATGGCGGTGGGGTACTCGCGGCGCACGAGGCGGTGGCCGGGGCCCAGGACCTCGATCTGCTCGGCAAGGAGCTCCTGGAGGTGGGCCTCGACGCCGTCCTTGAGCAGGCCCGGCTCGGGGCCCAGGTCCACCGAGTCGTCCGAGATGATCTCGTGGATGCGGATGACGAGGCGGTCGTCGGTCTTGGTGGAGGAGACCTCCCAGAGGGCGACGACGCCGGCCTCGCGGTCCTCTGCATCCGGTTCCAACTCGGTCAGGCGCGCCGGCGGGCTCATCCAGTTCAGCGGCTTGTAGGAGCCGCCGTCGCAGTGGACGAGCACGGAGCCGTCCGCCTTGACCATGATGAGGCGGTTGGCCCGGTCCAGGTGGGCGGACAGGCGGCCGGAGTAGTCAACGGAGCAGGAAGCGATGACAACGCGCACCGGCCCACCCTAGCGGGTAGCCTCGGTCGCTAACGACAAGACTGCGCGCTGGCAGCCGCGACGTGAGAGGAGTCCCCGTGATCCCTTCCGAGCCGCCCTCCGGCCCTCCCGGCCCTCCCGCCCCTCCCGACCCTCCTGACGCTCCCGGCCCTCCTGACGCTCCCGGCCCTCCTGACGCTCCCGGCCCTCCCGGCCCTCCCGGCGACCTCTACAGCGCGAATGCCGACATCCACGCGGCGCTGGCCCAGCCCTACGTGGAGGCGATGGGCCCCGCGCTCACAGAGCTCCTCCGCGGCGACGACGGCGCTCCGCCCGGGCTGCCGATCCTCGACCTCGGCTCGGGCACTGGGGCCCTCCTGCCCTGCCTCGCGGCCCTCGGTGATCACCCGCTGTGCGCCGTCGAGCCGCATCCGGCCATGCGGGCCGGGCTCATGGCCACCATCTGCGCCCTTCCCGGCCTGGCGCGGCGCGTGACCGCGCTGCCCGGAACTCTCGACGACGCCGCACCCCTCCTGCCCTCCCGTCTCGGGGCGGTCGTCGCGCTCAACGTGCTCGGGCACCTCGACGAGGCGGAGGAGGAGAGGTTCTGGAGTTTCACGGGCGAGCGCCTGGCCCCGGGAGGCGTCGTCGTCATCTCCCTGCAGGGCCCGCTGGAGCCCACCGAGGTTCCGTGGACCGACTTCGGGCTAAGCGCCGTCGGCGGGCTGCGATACGGCATGGAGGGCCGGGCCGAGCCCGACGGCGACTCGATGCGCTGGAGCATGCGATGGACAGTCCGCACGGCGGCGGGGGATGTGATCGATGAGCGCACGGCCCGCACCTCCTGGCGGATCCTCACCCCGGAGCGCCTGCGCGCCCGGGCCGCGCGGATCGGCCTGGAGCCGGGACCGGCGCGCGATGACCTCCTCCTGCTCTCCTTCGTCCGCCGCTGAGCCGGTCGCCCCGGCTGACGAGCCGATTCACGCGGCAGCCCGCGATGGGGTGATGATCTGACCATTGACCAATGGCTAGCCGTACCCTGAGGAGCCCCACGAGTGACCAGCACGAGCGCCGCGGCACCGCCCGGCCCCGCCCCCGATCCGGCGAGTTGGCGCCTGCGCCTGCGCCGGGGGCCGTACCTCACCGGGACGGCCGGGAAAGCCCGGCTCATCGGCCTCGACGCCGCTCGGGGCGTCGCGCTGTTCGGCATGGCGGCGGCCCATGTGGGCGTAACGAGCTGCGGGCTCGACACGCTGCCGGGCTGGCTCAACCTGGCGCACGGCCGCTCCGCGGTTCTCTTCGCGATCATCGCGGGGTTCTCGCTCGGGATCATGTCCGGGCGCGAGACGCCCCACACGGGCGAGCGCCTCCTGCGCACGCGGCTGCGGATCCTCGTGCGCGCGGTGCTGCTCATGGCGATCGCCGGGGCGCTCATCACCTTCACCACCGGGGTTGCGATCATCCTGGGCTACTACGCGGCCTGGTTCGCCGTGGCCCTGCCGGTCCTCCACTGGGGCGCCCGCAGGCTGCTCATCGCCGCGGCGGCCACCGCCGCCCTCGGGCCGCTCGTCCTCAAGGCGCTCCCGCTGGCGATGGCGCGACTGGGCCTGGCTTCCTCGCCCGCCGCCTCCGACGGCTCCGAGGCGCTCCTGGGCATGTTCATCACGGGCGCCTACCCCGGCGCGGTGTGGATGTCCTTCATCTTCTTGGGGATGGGGCTCGCGAGGATGGGGATCAGCGGGACCCGGCGCCTGGTCAGGCTCGCGGCGATCGGGGCGCTGTGCGCGGTGCTCGGCTACGGCGGCGCCTACGTGCTCACGCGCGCGGCGGGGGCCGACGAGCCGGACGCCTTCCACCTCGCCGTTCCCACGAGCCGGGGCGCCTCCGTCGTCGGCTCCGATGGGCTCCCGGAGCCCGAGGCGGACCGGGCCGTCAAAGTCGAGATGCCGAGCTGCGGCGACGGCGAGGCGATCAGCGGCTCCTCCGAGTGGCCGGTGCTGCTCTCGGCAAAGCCGCACACGAACAGCTTCTTCGAGGCCGTGGGCTCCGGCGGAGTGGCGGTGGCCGTCATCGCGCTGCTGAGCCTGCTGGCCTCGGCGGGGGCGTGGGCGCGGTGGCTGCTCGCGCCGCTGGCCGCCATGGGATCGATGTCCCTGACGATCTACAGCGCGCATATCGTGGCGATCTGGGCCTTCGACCTCACGAGCGTCCAGACGAACAGGCCTCTGATGATCATGATGGGCGTCCTGGCGGCCTTCGCGATGGCCTGGCTGGCCGTCTTCGTCCGCGGGCCGATGGAGCACGTTGTGCATGTCATCTCCCTGCGGGCCACCCGGGCCCCCAGCACCCCGCCCCCTCCCCCTCGCCCCCTCCCCCTCGCCGAGACCGGTCGAAAATAAGAGCGAGACCGGTCGATATCAGGACCGAGACCGGTCGAAATCACGAGCGAGACCGGTCGATATCAGGACCGAGACCGGTCGAAATCACGAGCGAGACCGGTCCAACTGCCGCGATTCCTCCCAGCGGCAGGCCTCTCGACGCCGTGTCCGGCTCGTAATGGCCCGTGGCGCTGGACTGGGTGGGGCCCTGCTGCTCGCCCCGGACGCTCGCCCAGCCGATAACCGGCTCTTCTGATTAAGGGGTGTTGCAGGAGTGTCAACCCGCTTGCTTCGGGGGCTGGGGGTGATCAGGTCGGTGTCGGGGCGCGGGATCGGGCGGGCCTTGCGCAGGGGACGCTGGGCCGGCAGTCGTGGCCACGCGGCTGTGCTGGATGCGCTGGCGGCACTGGTTGGGTCGTGGCCAGCCAGCCGCGCCACGTGGAAGGGGCCAGCACGGGGCAGCGTCGGCCATCTGCTGGGTGGTGCTGGTCTTGAGCCCCGTGAAGCCCTCCATGGCGATCGCCTCGATGCCCTCCGGCCAGGCCTGGGGCGACGGCCAGGTTGTGAGCGCTTGCTTGGAGCGGCCGTGGGACCATGTCGGGAAGGTAGGCCGGCCCCGGTGCTCTCGCGCACAGGGGGCGGGTCGATGACCGCGGTGACGCGCTTGTCGCCCTTGCGCGTGTGGCGCCACACATGCTCGTCGACCCCGGTGACGCTGGCACGGCCAAAGCGCGAGGGAGCCACTGATCAACGCCCGGCGTGCCTCAAGCCAGCATCTCGTCGTCGGCCATGCCCCCAGGGCACCCCCGACGCCCGGGCCGCCCCGGGCCGACCGCCGACACGCGCAACTCGCACCGAGCGGAGCCATTTGCACCGAGCGGTGCGTGCTACCCGCACCAGTGGGTGCGAATGGCACCACTCAGTGCGAAAAGCACCGATCGACCGGTCTCGCTCCTATTTTCAACCGGTCTCGACCGTCATTTCGACCGGTCTCGCTCCTATTTTCGACCGGTCTCGCTCATAAGGGGGGGGGTTAGAGGAGGGTGGGCTGGGTGGGGGCCGCCGACTCCAACCAGGCGACGAGGGCGGAGTGGGAGGCCTCATGCATCGCCAGCTTATAGCGCTGGCCCGCGATGGTGCAGGGGACCTCAAGGACCTTGCCGTTCTCGAATCGCCTCACGGCCTGGCCGAGCTCGATCGCCCCCCGGGTCCAGTGGGCGGCGGGCCGGGGGGACACCGAGACGAGCCGGTACCACCGCAGGGAGTCATCGGTGAACAGCGCGAGCCCGGAGGTCCAGGTCATGCCTCCGGGCCGCTGCAGGGCGCACTCGAAGGAGCCCACGCGCCCGGCGATCGAGCGCAGCCGGGTCAGGAAGATAACGAGGGGGACGACGACGGACAGGGCCACCAGCGCGAGGACCATGAGCACCTGCCCCATCCTCGTCACTCCGCGCTCATCGTCGTGCCGCTCGGCTCACCGGCCCCGGCGGCGCCAGCCGAGCCGACCCCGGCCCCGGCAGCCCCGGCGGTGGCGATCTCCGCCCCCGCCAGATCGGCCGCCACGGTGATCATGTTGTGGTCCACGGAGCAGAAGCCCCTGGCGACCGGCACCTCGACGGGCGCCCCCTGCACGGTGGTCAGCCGGACAGTCCCGGTGCCCAGCAGCGCCAGGACCGGCTGGTGCCCGGGTAGGATGCCCATCTCGCCGTCGTCGAGCGGCACGGAGACCTGGGAGGCCTCGCCCTCCCAGGCGGTGCCCCCGTTGCGGGAGACGATCTCAACCGTGAGCACTGCGGGCGCCATGGCGCTCACTTCCCGGCGAGCTCGGCGGCCCGGCGCTCGAGGTCCTCGATGCCGCCGATGTTGTAGAACGCCTGCTCGGGGTAGGAGTCGTAGTCGCCGTCGCAGATCCGCTTGAAGGCCTCGACGGTCTCGGCCAGGGGCACGGTGGAGCCGGGCACGCCGGTGAACTTCTCCGCCATGTAGGTGTTCTGGCTCAGGAACTGCTCGATGCGCCGGGCGCGGGCCACCGTGACCTTGTCCTGCTCGCTCAGCTCGTCGACACCGAGGATCGCGATGATGTCCTGGAGTTCCTTGTTCTTCTGCAGGATGGACTTGACCCGGGTGGCGACGTCGTAGTGCTCCTGGCCCACGTACTGGGGGGCCAGCAGACGCGAGGAGGAGGCCAGCGGGTCCACCGCGGGGTAGATGCCCCGCGAGGCGATCTCACGGCTGAGCTCGGTGGTGGCGTCAAGGTGGGCGAAGGTCGTGGCCGGGGCGGGGTCGGTGTAGTCGTCCGCGGGCACGTAGATGGCCTGCAGGGAGGTGATGGAGTGGCCGCCGGCCGAGGTGATGCGCTCCTGGAGCAGGCCCATCTCATCGGCGAGGTTCGGCTGGTAGCCCACGGCCGAGGGCATGCGGCCCAGCAGCGTGGAGACCTCGGAGCCAGCCTGGGTGAAGCGGAAGATGTTGTCGATGAACAGCAGCACGTCCTGGTGCTGGACGTCGCGGAAGTACTCGGCCATCGTCAGGGCGGACAGCGCCACGCGCAGGCGCGTGCCCGGCGGCTCGTCCATCTGGCCGAACACGAGGGCGGTCTTGTCGAAGACGCCCGCCTCCTCCATCTCGACGATGAGGTCGTTGCCCTCACGGGTGCGCTCACCGACGCCGGCGAACACGGAGACACCACCGTGGTTCTGGGCCACGCGCTGGATCATCTCCTGGATGAGGACGGTCTTGCCCACGCCGGCGCCGCCGAACAGGCCGATCTTGCCGCCCTGGACGTAGGGGGTGAGCAGGTCGATGACCTTGATGCCGGTCTCGAACATCTGCTCCTTGGACTCCAGCTGCTCGAAGGTCGGGGGCTGGCGGTGGATGGGCCAGCGCTCGGTGACCTCCAGGGTCTCGCCCTCGGCGAGATTGAGGACCTCGCCGGTGACGTTGAAGACATGGCCCTTGGTGACGTCGCCGACCGGCACGGAGATGGGGGCGCCGGTGTCGCGGACCTCGGTGCCGCGCACGAGCCCGTCGGTGGGCTTGAGGGAGATGGCCCGCACGATGTTGTCCCCCAGGTGCTGGGCGACCTCGAGGGTGATCTCGCGCGCCTCCTCGCCCTCGCTGGTGGCCTGAATGGTCACCTTGAGGGCGTTGTACATCGCGGGGATCGCGTCCGGTGGGAACTCGACGTCGACGACGGCGCCGATGATCCGCGTGACGCGGCCGGTGCCGGGGCCCGCCTCGGTGGTGTCCGGGGCGGCCTGGGTGGTGGTGTCATCCATGATGCGCTCTTCCATGTCTGAGTCTGTCGATGCCTATTGACGTTGAGTCGGGTCTTGCGGGCGGCGGGGCCGCCGGGGTTGTCGGTGAGGTCTATTCGGCGGCGAGGGAGTCGGCGCCGGAGACGATCTCGGAGATCTCCTGGGTGATATCCGCCTGGCGGGCCGCATTGGCAAGCCGGGTGTAGGTGGTGATGAGCTCCTCGGCGTTGTCCGTGGCCGTGTGCATGGCCTGCTGGCGGCTGGCCAGCTCGGAGGCCGCCGACTGGAGCAGGGCGTTGCGGATGCGCGAGCCCACGTAGCGGGTCAGGAGCGCATCGAGCACCTTGGAGGTGGAGGGCACGAACTCGTAGAGGGGCTGGGTTCCCTTAATGGCGGAGAGCTGGACCGCCTGGGTGGCGGCGATGTCCTCGCGGTTGATCTCCCCCGGACCGCCCAGGTCCACGACCGTCAGCGGGAGCATCCGGCGGACCTCCGGCACCTGGGAGACCATGGAGACGTAGCGGGTGAAGACGATGTGGACCTCAGCCACTCCCCCGGAGTCGGCGGGGGCGAGGAAGTACTCGAGGAGGCGGGTGGCGACCTCCTCGATGTGCTCGGCGCTGGGGCGGTCGGAGTCCCCCGTCCAGGAGTGCTCCACGGTGCGACCGCGGAAGGCGAAGTAGTTCTGCGCGCGCCGCCCGTAGGTGAACAGGATCGGCTCCTTGCCGTCCTCCACGAGGTGCTCGATGAGCCGCTCGGACTCGCGCAGGATGGTGGCGGAGTAGGCGCCGGCCATGCCGCGGTCGGAGGTGACCACGACGACGGCCACCCGATCGGTGTCCTCGCGCTCGCGCGTGATGGGATGGTCCAGGCCGGAGTAGGTTCCGACGGCGGCCACGGCCTGGCTCAGCGCGTGATCGTAGGGCCCCGCCTCAGCGGCGCTGCGGCGCGCGGCGCCGATCCGGGAGGAGGCGATGAGCTCCATGGCCCGGAACACCTTCTGGAGGGTCTGGGTCGACCGGATGCGCTGCTTGTAGACGCGCTGGTTGCCTGCCACGGGTCAGCCCCTCTTGAGCACGATCTGCTCGCTCGTGCGCTCGGCGACGACCTCGTCCTCGGCGTCGGCGACCTCGCCGGAGAGCATCCGCCCGCCGGAGAGGTAGGTGGTGCGGAAGGACTCGACGGCGGCACGCAGCGCGGCCTCGGTCTCCTCGGAGAGCTGCCCGGTGTCTCGGATGGCCGCCAGGACGGTGGAGTTGCGGCGCAGGTGGTCCAGGAGGGCCGCCTCGAAGGGCAGGACATCGGCCACCTCGAGGTCGTCGAGGTACCCGTTGGTGCCCGTCCACACGCTCACCACCTGCTCCTCAACGGGGTAGGGGGTGAACTGGGGCTGCTTGAGCAGCTCCATGAGGCGCTCGCCGCGGGTCAGCTGGGCGCGGGTGGTGGCGTCCAGGTCGGAGGCGAACATGGCGAAGGCCTGCATGGAGCGGTACTGCGCCAGCGTGATCTTGAGGGTTCCGGCGACCTTCTTCATCGCCTTGATCTGGGCCGCTCCGCCGACTCGGGACACCGAGATCCCGACGTCGACGGCGGGGCGCTGATCGGAGTTGAACAGGTCGGACTGAAGGAAGATCTGCCCGTCGGTAATGGAGATGACGTTGGTGGGAATGTAGGCCGAGACGTCGTTGGCCTTGGTCTCGATGACCGGCAGGCCGGTCATGGAGCCGGCGCCCAGGTCGTCGGAGAGCTTCGCGCAGCGCTCGAGCAGGCGCGAGTGCAGGTAGAAGACGTCGCCGGGGTAGGCCTCGCGGCCCGGCGGGCGGCGCAGGAGGAGGGAGACCGCGCGGTAGGCCTCGGCCTGCTTGGACAGGTCGTCGAAGACGATGAGGACGTGCTTGCCGGCGTACATCCAGTGCTGGCCGATGGCCGAGCCGGTGTACGGGGAGAGGTACTTGAAGCCGGCGGGGTCGGATGCCGGGGAGGCGACGATGGTCGTGTACTCCAGCGCGCCGCGCTCCTCCAGGGCCGCGCGCACGGCGGCGATGGTCGAGCCCTTCTGCCCGGTGGCTACGTAGATGCAGCGGACCTGCTTGGCGGGGTCGCCGGTCTCCCAGGCGTCCTTCTGGTTGAGGATGGTGTCCAGGGCGATGGCGGTCTTGCCGGTCTTGCGGTCGCCGATGATGAGCTGGCGCTGGCCGCGGCCGATGGGGATCATCGAGTCGATGGCCTTCAGCCCCGTCTGGAGCGGCTCATGAACGGACTTGCGGGCCATGACGCCGGGGGCCTGGAGCTCCAGGGCGCGGCGCCCCTCGGAGGCGATCTCGCCCAGGCCGTCGATGGGCCGGCCCAGCGGGTCGACGACGCGGCCCAGGAAGGCGTCGCCCACGGGGACGGACAGGACCTCGCCGGTGCGGCGCACGGTCTGGCCCTCGTCGACGCCGGCGAAGTCGCCCAGGACGACGACGCCGATCTGGCGCTCGTCGAGGTTCATGGCCAGTCCGGCGGTGCCGTCCTCGAAGGTGAGCAACTCGTTGGCCATGACGCCGGGCAGGCCCTCGACGTGGGCGATGCCGTCGGCGGCGAAGATGACGTGTCCGACCTCCTCGGCGGCGACCTCCGCGGGCTTGTAGGCCCGCGCGAAATCACTGAGCGCCGAGCGGATCTCCTCGGCCTTGATGGTCAGCTCTGCCATCTTTGGTCTCCTTTGCGAAGCATTGAGTCGGTGGGGGCGGCCTGCGCCCGGTGGTGGGAGGCGGGGCTCATCCCGCGAGCTGGGCGCGCAGGTCAGCGACGGCGCTGCGCACCGTGTGGTCGATGATGTGGCTCTTGATGGCGATACGCGCCCCGCCGATGACCGCGGGGTCGATCGAGGTGTTGAGCTCGACCTCGGTGCCGAGCCGCTTGGTGAGGATGGCCAGCAGCCGGGCCTCCTGCGCGCTGGTCATGGGGGCCGCGGTGACGACGTCGGCGATGGTGCGGCGCTGGAGGGCCGCGGCGCGCTCGACGACGCGGCGCAGGTTGCGCCGGGGGCCGCCCTCGGCGTGGTGGCGAACGCACCAGCGCACCAGGCTCATGGCGGGCGCGGACAGGTGCCGGCCGAAGACCTCCTCGGCCAGGCGCACCCGCTGCTCGGTGGTGGCCCTGCGCGAGGGCTCCAGGGCCTCACGCAACTCGCGGTCCTGGCCGATGATCTCCGAGGCCTCGAAGACCTCCCGCTCGATGTCAGCCACGGTGCCATCGGCGTGGGCGCCGGCGAGGATCGCCTCAATGCCCAGGTCATGCAGGGCGGAGATGAGGTGGACGGGCTTGGACCAGCGCCCGCGCGCCATGCCGCGCAGGAGCTCGACGACGCGCTCGTCGAGGCGGCCGGAGAAGAGCCGGGAGGCGAGTGCGGCCTTGTCCTCACCGCTCCGCCCGGGGTCGGTCAACGGCCCGCGCAGGGGGTGCGCGGCGATCTCGTGGGCCATGGCCAGGATCTGCTGGCCCAGCTCCTGGCCGTAGGCGCCCGCGTCGCGCAGGACGGGGGTCCATGCGGCGCGGGTGGCGGCGCGGGTCGCGGATGTGCCCTGGTTCACCGGAGCTCCTCCACGGAGGCGCCGCCGTCGACGCCCGGGGTCGCGGGGGCGGCCTCGAGCTCATCGAGGAAGCGATCGATGACGCGGCTGGACAACTCGGCGTCCTTGAGCTGCTCGCCGACGATCCGCTCGGCGAGAGTGGAGGCCAGCAGGCCGACCTCCGCGCGCAGCGAGATCTGGGCGGCCTGGCGCTCGGCGAGGATCTGGCGCTGGGCGGCGTCAAGGGCCTTGCCCGCCTCTGCCTGGGCCTCGGCGCGGGCGGCGGCCACGATGGCGGCGGCCTCGCCCTGGGCCTTCTCCCGGATGGAGGCTGCCTCGCGGCGCGCCTCCTCCACGAGACGGGCGGCGCGCTGCTCGGCGCCGGCCTGGTCCTTCTTGGCCTTGTCCGCGAAGGCGAGGCCCTCCTCGATGCGCGCGGTGCGCTCGTCGAGGACCCTCGTGAAGCGGGGCAGGGCGTACTTGATGAGCACCAGCGCCACGATGGCAAAGGAGATCGTGCCCCAGACCAGGTCATAGGTGTGGGGCAGGAGGAGGCTGTGCTCCTCCCCCGACGCAGTCTCCGAGGCCGCGGCGAGGGTGGTGATCATGACGGGGGCCATGGGGATGACCGTCGCCGATCAGAAGGCGAAGCCCGCGGCGAAGCCCAGCAGACCGAGGGCCTCGATAAGGGCCGCGCCGATGAACATGTTGGTGCGCAGGGCGCCGGCGACCTCGGGCTGGCGGGCGGTGCCCTCCTGCGTCTTGCCGACGAGGATGCCGATGCCGATGCCGGGGCCGAGGGTGGCCAGGCCGAAGCCGATGGTGGCGATGGATCCGGTCATGTTGCTTCTCCTTGAGAGTCTGAACGAGGGTTCTCGTCGTCCCCGGGTGGGCCCGGGTGGCTTGCTGGTGATTGGATTGTCGGTGCGTGGGGGATCGCTGCGGGAGCGATCAGTGGGCGTTAATCGATGAGTCGATGTACACGGCGGTGAGCAGGGCGAAGATGTAGGCCTGGAGGGCGGCGACGAAGAGCTCGAAGAAGACGAAGGCGATCGAGGCCCCGAAGGTGAGCGCCCCCAGGCCCTTGAGCGCCCCGGCCGCGTGGATGAACAGGGCGTTGGTCGCCGCGTAGCACAGCGCCAGGAGGAAGTGGCCCGAGACCATGTTGGCCAGGAGTCGGATCGTCAGGGTCACCGGCCGCATGACGAGGTTCGAGAAGAACTCGATGGGGATGATGAGGATCCACAGCGCCTTGGGCACGCCCCCGGGGAGCACCTGGGAGCGCATGTACCCGAGGACGCCGTGGCTCTTGATCCCCGCGTAGGTGAAGGCGATGTAGGCGACCACGGCGAAGACGATCGGCATGCCGATGACGCTCGTGGCGGCGATATTGAGCCCGGGGATGACGCCGGAGATGTTGAGGAACAGCACGCCCAGGAAGATCGTGGTGATGATCGGGACGTAGGGCGCGGCCCGGCGCTTGCCGATGATCTCCTCGGCGATGTTGACGCGGGCGAAGTCGATGAGCGTCTCGCAGGCGCCCTGGAAGCGCCCGGGCACGACGCGCGCCCGCGAGGCCCCGATCGCGAAGAACAGGACCAGGACGCCGGTCATGATGAGGCGGATCATCATGATGCGGTTCATCTCGAACGGCGTTCCCACGAAGGCGAAGGCCTCCGGGAAGAAGTCGGAGATCGACGGCGGCTCGAATCCCTCCCGCGAGGCGGGCGCGAGCGCGCTGGCCACGAGAGTTGCGCTCATTGGCACATGGCCTCCTCAAGGCTGTCCGGTGCGATCGATCAGGGCGAAAACGCCGGTGCCGTCCGCCCGGGGCGGCGAGCACTGGCATCGCACCACAACACTACTCCACGTTGCCCGGCGCGACGACTGTCATCTCACATTGGCGGGGCGCGGCGGCGCGGGCCCGGCCTCCCCCTGGCTCTCGACGGTCAGGGCCCGCCCTCTCGCCAGGGCCACGACCTCCACGATGGTCACCACGATGAGGATGAGCGACAGGGAGGCGAGGAACCACGGGCGGGAGAAACCCGCCCGGTGGGGCCCGGCCAGCAGGACCACCGCCACCATGACGGCGATCTTGGCCGCGAAGGAGAGCATGACGCCGGCCGGGGCCATGAGGGGGAAGCGCTGCCACGGCACGAGCAGGGCGACGGCGGTGATGACGGTCAAGACCAGGCCCGCGCCAGCGCCCCAGGCCGCGCCGGCCAGGGCCCGGCCGCCACTGGCCGCCCCGGCGGCGAGGCAGGCGGCGGCCAGCGCGGTGCCGATGACGGCGACCCGCCGCCCGGCAGCGCGGAAGGCCGTCTCGGCGGTCCGGGCGGTGGGGCGCCCCACTGCGTCGGGCGCGCTCACGGTCGCTCCCCTGGCGCGGGGACGGCGTCGGGGGCCTGGGCCTCCGCGGCGGGTCCGGGGGCCACATGGGGGCGGGATCTGCGGGGCGCCGCGGCTCGGAAGGCCTGAGAGGCCTGGTGGCGGGCGCGCTTCCTGGCCCCGGGGCCGACGCCGGGGAGGATGTCGGTGGTCAGGGCCAGCGCGATGAGGACGGCGATGAGGGCGCCGCAGGCCACTCGCCGCCAGGGCAGGATCGCCAGCGCCACGACGGAGAAGGATCCGATGGCGGCCCACAGGTACATGGTCAGGACGGCCCGGCGGTGCGAGTGCCCGCCCGCGAGGAGCCGGTGGTGCAGGTGGAGCTTGTCGGGATGGAAGGGGCTCCTGCCCGCCAGGGTCCGGCGGGTGACGGCCATGAGCATGTCGGTCAGGGGGATCAGGAGGATAGCGACGGGCAGGATGAGGGGCAGGAACACGGGCACGGCCGAGGAGCCGGTGATCGTGCCCGGGTCGATCTGCCCGGTGACGATGATCGTGCCCACCGCGGAGACGAGCCCGAGCTGCATGGAGCCGGAGTCGCCCATGAAGATCGTGGCGGGGTTGAAGTTGTGGGGCAGGAAGCCCAGGCACACGCCGATGAGGGCGGCCATGACGGTGGCGGCCAGCGAGGCGTAGGCCTGGGGGCTGGTGGCCCTGGTGAGGATGTAGACGTAGATGAAGAAGGCCGTGGCGCCGATCCCGATGATCCCCGCGGCCAGCCCGTCGAGCCCGTCGACGAAGTTGACGGCGTTGATGACCACGATGATGACCACCACGGTGGCGGCCAGGGAGAGCCGGGAGGAGCCGATGGTCAGGCCCCCCACGGGGAAGGTGATGAGCTGGACCCCCTGGGAGGCCATGACGCCGGCGGCGAGGATCTGGCCGGCGAGTTTCGTCATCCAGTCGAGTTCCCACAGGTCGTCGACGACGCCCAGGAGGCACACGAGTCCCGCCCCGATGACCACCGCCCAGGCGCTGGCGTCGATCGTGCTGGCGAGGTAGGGGATGCGCGAGGCCACGGCGATGGCGGTGGCCAGGCCGACGAACATGGCGACGCCGCCGAGCCGGGGGATCGGCGTGGTGTGGACGTCCCGCTCCCGCACGGGGGTGAGCGCGTGGGAGACGAGGGCGATGTGCCGCACGATCGGCACGGACATGTAGGTGGCCGCGGCGGCGATGAGCAGGATGAGCAGGTAGACCCTCACGCGCGGCCCTCCTCCGCCGGCCCGGGCGCCGCGCTCGGGCCCGCCAGGGGGGCGAGCAGGGGCTTGAGGGCCTCCTCGATCCGGTGGGCCGGGATGAGGCCCTCGCGCAGGACGCGGGGCCTGGTGGCGTCGTCACCGGCCAGGGAGACGATGGTCGAGGGGACGGGACCGGGCGTGGGCCCGCCGTCGATGAGCAGGATGCTGGGCCGGCCGCCCTCGGCCGCGAGCGCGCCGGGGGCGTCGGTGACGCGGCCGGGGAAGGCCCGCCTCGCGCTGGCGGCATCGGTGGCCGGCGGCTCCCCCGTGCGGTTCGCGCTGGTGACGGCCATGGGGCCGGCGGCGCGCAGGAGGGCGAGGGCCAGGGGGTGGTCGGGCATGCGCACGGCGATGGTCCCGCCGGTCTCCCCCAGGTCCCATGCCAGCGCGGGCGCGGCGTCCAGGACGAGGGTCAGGGCGCCGGGCCAGAGGGCGTCCATGAGGGCAAGGGCCGCGTCGGGGGGATCGGCGACGACGCCGTCGAGCTGGTCCCGCCCCGCCACGAGGACGGGCGGGGGCATCTGGCGGCCGCGCCCCTTGGAGTCCAGGAGGCGCGCGACGGCGGCCGCGTCGGCGGCGGTGGTTCCGATGCCGTAGACCGTGTCGGTCGGCGTGATGACCAGGCCTCCGGCTCGGGCGCGCTCCGCGGCGGCGGCGATGACGCCGGCGCTCTCGTCGTGGTCACCGCCGTCGCCGTCGCGCTCGGGGGCGGCGGCGCCCATGGGGGAGCTCGTCTGGGTCACGCCCCGTATCCTCGCACGGATCGCGTCACGGCCCAGGCGCTGCTCCCGGCTTGTCACGGGGCGGTCATCGCAAGTCGATGGCGAGGATCACCAGGCGCGTCGCCCCCTCGTCGGCACCGGGCTCCTCGGCGGCGACGACGGCGCGCGCCGGGCCCGGCTCACCGGGAACCCCCTGGGGACCGGGCAGGATCACGAGGTCGGAGTAGCCGAAGGGCTCGTCAGGACCGGTCAGCCCCGCTAGTGCGCGCCACTGGCCGTCGGCCCCCCGCGCGGAGAGGCGGCCGGCGCGCCGGGCGGCGGGATCCGAGGAGTGGGACAGGAGGAGCGAGCCGTCGGGCAGGCCCGCCATGCCCGCGTTGCAGCCCGGGTCGCTCAGGGCGCGGACCGCCTCGGGGCGAGTCCACGTCATGCCCCCGTCGACGCTCGTGGACTCCAGGCGGGCGCCTCCATAGGCGGCGTCGCGCGCGCTCATGACGAGCAGGTCCCCGGCGGGGCTCACGGGGGCGATGGCGTGCTCGTCGGTGCCGCTTGTGGCGGCGCCCCCGGCCAGGCTCGCGGCGGCGCCATCACCCAGCGGGACGGGGGCGCCGAGGCGCCAGGCGGCGCCGTCGTCGGACAGCAGGCAGGCCGAGCGCAGGGGCCGCGAGCCGTCCTCGCGGGGGGCGAGGGCCACGACCACGGGCTGGACGAGTCCGGTCGAGGTGGCGATGCCGTGTCCCGAGACCGGGAAGAGGACGGCGCCGTCGGGCCACCGCGCGCTGGGCAGGGCCGCGTCGGTGGCGTCGCGCCAATGCCAGGTGGCGCCCTCGTCTGAGGAGACGGCGTGCAGGAGGCGCATGGTGCCGGGCTCGGGGAGTTCGCCGCGGCTCCAGGGGAGCCGGGGAGGGCGGGCGCCGAAGAGGCCCACCCCCGAGCTGGCCGCGGCCAGGAGGTGGAGGGCGCCGTCTGGGGCGGCGATGAGGGAGGGGTCCGAGATCCCCGTGATCCCGGGCAGGACCGCCGGGTCGGGGTCCAGCGGGACCGGCTCGTCCCAGGTGGCGCCGCCGTCGCCGGAGCGGCGCAGGCGCAGGCGGTTGGGGTTGGGCAGGTCGTCCGGGAGGGCTCCGCCCTGGGATCGCCAGGCGTCGCCGTCGGGGCGCGGGCGCAGGTCGTGGACGAGGAGCAGATCGCCGCCCGGGAGGGCGAGGAGCGCCGGGACGCGCAAGGATCCGGCGGGGGCGCCGTCAGCGCCGCGCGGGGCAGTCAGGACGGCCAGGCGCTCGACCCGGCCAGCGCGCCAGGGATGGGGCATGGGGCTCGGGGTCCTCTCAGACGATCCGGTGGGCGGCAGCCCAACGGGTGAGCTCGTTGCGGTTGGACAGTTGGAGCTTGCGCAGGACGGCGGAGACGTGGGTTTCGACGGTCTTGACGGAGATGAACAACTCGCCGGCGCACTCCTTGTAGGTGTAGCCGCGGGCGATGAGGCGCATGACCTCGCGCTCGCGCGCGGAGAGGCGGTCGAGCTCGGAGTCGGCCATGGCCACTTCCCCGGCCTGCGCGCCGAAGGCGTCGAGGACGAACCCGGCCAGGCGCGGGGAAAAGGCGGCGTCCCCGGCGGCCACGCGCCTGATCGCCATGGCCAGGTCGGGCGTGGAGATCGCCTTGGTGACGTAGCCGCGCGCGCCCGCCCGGATGACGGCGACGACGTCCTCGGCGGCGTCGGAGACGGACAGCGCCAGGAAGCGGGTCCCCTCGGCGTCCGCGCAGCTGGCGGCGACCTCCGCGCCTCCCCCGCCGTTGCCGCCGGGCAGGTGGACGTCCAGGAGCGCCACGTCGGGGGCCAGGGCGCGCACGGCGGCGATGGCGCCCTCGACATCGTCGGCCTCGGCGATGACCTCGATGTCCGGGGCGTGGGTGGCGAGCTCGGAGCGCACCCCGGAGCGCACCAGGGCGTGGTCGTCGACGACGAGGACCCTCAGGCGCGGGACCGCCGGCTGCGCGGGGGAGGCGGAGGAGTCGGATCGGGGCCCGGCTCCGGGCGGCTGGGCTTGGGTCATGACGGGCTCTCCTGGTTCGCGCGGGAGGTCGCATGGGTGGGGAGCGCGAGCCGGACCTCGGTGCCTTTGTCGAGGCGGCGAATCCGCGCGGTCCCACCATATCGCTCCATCCTGCCGATGATGGACTCGCGCACGCCGTGGCGATCGGGCGAGGCCGCCCCGGGGTCGAAGCCGGGGCCGTGGTCCCGGATGAAGGCCTCGATGAGGCTCTCGGAGGCCTCCACGTACAGGGAGACGGGGGGCTCCCCGTGGCGCACGGCATTGGACAGGGCCTCGCGGCTGGCGGCGACGATGGCCTCGGTGTCGCGGTCCGGGGCGCGATCCCCGACGCACACGACGTCGACAGGCACCCCATGGAGGTCCTCGATCTCCCCGGCGAGGTCCCGGAAGGCATCGGCCACGGAAGCGCCGGCCTCGGGGCGGTCGGTGTACAGCCAGGCCCGCAGCTCGCGCTCCTGGGAGCGGGCCAGGCGCGCCACCGTCTCGGGCTCACCGGCGCGCTTGCGGATGAGGGTGAGGGTCTGCAGGACGGAATCATGGAGGTGGGCGGCGATGTCCGCGCGCTCGGCGGCGCGGGCCTCGGCGGACCTCGTGGCGGCCAGATCCCGGCTCGTGCGCAGCCAGAAGGGGGCGAGGATGGTCGCGATGCCCAGGACGAGGGCGCCGCCGGTCAGGCCGGCCGTGAGCATGGCGCGCGGGGGGATGTCGGAGGCGAGCCACATGAGGATGCCGGTGGCGGCCAGGGCAAGCCCGGCGGCCAGGCGGGCGAGGGCCCAGCGGTCGCGGGGCCCGCCGGGGCTGGTGACGGCGTCGAGCTGGGACCACGCCAGGCCCGCGCCCATGGCGATGACGAGCGCCGGCAGGAGCGAGCCCGTGCGCGGCAGCAGCTCGACGCGCCAGGACGCGAGCAGGAGCGCCGCGGCGAGGAGGACGACGGCGCCCTGGAGCGCCCGATTGCCCTCCCCGCTCGCGCCCCCGCGCAGTGAGCGCCAGGCGCGCGCCGCCCAGTGCTCATCGCCAGGGGCCCCACCCGGCACGGCCGCCTGGCGCGGAGCGAGGCGGGAGCGGTCCACGGGCAGGGCGGACGCGGATCGGGCCGCCTCGCCCCAGGGGTCGCCCGCGGGAACGAAGATCCACAGCGCCGCGTAGAGCAAGGGCCCGACCCCCGTCTGCACGCTCAGCAGGACGAAGACGAGGCGGATGAGGAGAGGGTCGGCCCCCAGGTGCGCCCCGACGCCCGCGGCGACGCCGACGAACCAGCGCCCGGAGCGCCGGCCGCCGTCGGGGGCGAGCGGGGAGCGGCGATCCGGCCTCCGCAGGGGCAGGCGCTGACGGAGGGGGGACTGCGGCGCCGGAACGCCCGGCGGGGGATCGTGATGGGAGCCCGGCCTGGCGCCCGCCTCCGGGAAGGGGCCGGCGCCAGGCCTCCCCCATGGCTCGGGGGCGGGGATGCTCGTCGTGCTCACAGCGCCATCGTGGCACGCGGGCGGGCGCAGGGGGGCTCCTGAGAGGGGAACCAGGGATGCCCTGGGAGAATTCAGGGGCCGCTCAGGGTGTCCCCCGATCGATCGCGGGGCCGGCAAGAGCCAGGATGGGGCCATGAGCACGACCCCCTCTCCCACGGGACCCCCCTCCTCAGATCCTCTCGGCGGGCCGGGCGGCCCACCGATGGGCCCGTGGGCCGTGCCCACCCAGCCCAACCGCCCCTTCATGGCGGGCCTGTTCGACTCCCTGCGCCGTAGCGGCGTGGTGCGCGCCGAGCAGCGCGTCGTCGGCGGTGTGTGCGGGGGCCTAGCCCAGCGCCTCGGCATCGACCTCATCCTCGTGCGCTGCGTCGTCGCCGTTCTCTCCCTCGTCATGGGGATCGGCCTGCTCGCCTACGGCCTGGCCTGGGCCCTGCTCCCCGAGGAGCGCGACGGGCGCATCCACCTGCAGCAGGCGTTCAGCAGTGATATGAGCGCGGGCTTCCTCGGCGCGGTGGTCTGCGTCATCGCCGGGGCGGCCCGCCCCGACTGGGGCCTGGGAGAGAGAGCGGTCTTCGGCGCCGGCTGGGCGGGCATGACCTGGCGCCTGCTGTGGACGGTCGGCGTCATCGGAGCGCTCATCTGGCTGATCAGCTCGCAGCGCCAACAGCGCGCGGGCCGGTCCCCGCAGTCGGCTCGGCCGGTGGCCGACGGGGCATGGTCGGCCCCGGCCGAGCAGCCCCGGCCCGCGTGGGACGCGGGTCAGGGCGCGCCGGCCACTGGGGCGGCGTACGGTCCCACCTGGTCGGGGCCCGTCCCGGGCGACCCCCACCCGCGGCCCTCGCACGGCCCGCGGGGCGTCGGCCCCGCCCACCCCCGCCCGCCGCGCCGCCCTGGCCCCGGGCGCAGGCTGAGCGCCGTCGTCGGCGGCCTGCTGCTCCTGGCCCTGGCGGGCGTGGCGCTGGCCGAGCGCCATCACATGCTGGACAGGCTCTCCTACTCTCATGCGCTCGTTGTCGTCGGCACGGTGACGGCTCTCCTGGGCGCGGGGGTCCTCATCTCCGGGCTGATCGGGCGCCGTGGGGGCTGGCTGAGCGCCCTGGGCATCCCGGCGGCCCTGCTCGCCCTGCCCATGCTCGCCATCAGCCCCCTCGCGAGCCCGGGCCTGGACCGCCTCGTCGCCGACGACGTCGCCATCATCCCCTCTGATGAGCGGCTCTCCAGCGGCGACGTCGACCTGGGGTCCTTCGGCGCCGGCGATGCCGTCATTGACCTGCGGGACCTCGGCCAGGCACATGGCGGCACCACGGCGCGCGCGTCCCTCGGCAGCGGGCATCTGCGGATCCTCGTGGATCGCGGTCAACCGGTGAGGATCCGCGCCAGGGTCGGCGCGGGCGAGGTCAGCGCGCTCGCCGAGCAGAAATGGAAGATCGAGGGAGCCCAGGACAGGCACGGCCTCACCTCCGCCAGGCGGGGCGCTGACGATGACGGTCCCGGCGAGACGACGTCCATCGACGGCGTGCGCATCGACGCCGTCCTGGCCCCCGAGGGGGCCCCCTCCGACGCCCTGACGGTCGACGCGAGCGTCGGCGCTGGGAACATCACGATCGAGGAGTCCTCCCGCGCCTGGGCCCCCTCATCGGCCACGGCCTCCCCCGCCGCGACGCCGAGCGCACCGCCCCCGCCGCCCTCGCCGAGCGCGGGCCCAACGGCGCCCGCCTTCTCGCGCCCCTCCGGCGCGGCGGCCCCCGAGCCCCACCGCGCCCTTTCCCACGCACTGACCGCATCCACGGAGACGAGACAGCCATGAGCAGCAGCACGAGCAGCGCCAACGACCGGCCTGATCCGTCGGTCGGCGGCGCCCCGACCGAGCCCGCCACCGAGCCGATGACCGAGCCCCCGACCGGGCCGATGACCGAGCCTCTCCCCCAGCCCGAGGCGCCCACTGAAAGCCTTGAGAGCGCCGAGGCCCCGCGGGGGCCCATCCCGGGGGGCGCCCCAACCGAGCCCTTGAGCGCGGCGGGCCCGGCTGCTGCGCCGCTCAACGCCCCCCCTGAGCCGGGCGCGCCCACCAGCGGCGTGTGGTCGGCCACCACCGCGGGCGCCACGGCCGCCACCGCGGGCGCGCCGGGCCATCCGGGGACGGCGGGTGCCCAGTCGGCTGCTTGGACTCCCGCCCGGCCGTCGGGCCCGCTCCCGGGCGCGCCGGAGGCGCGTCGGCGCGCCAGCACCGGCACGATCATCTGGGGGGCGCTGCTCCTCGCCTTGGGAGCCCTAACCGTCGCGACGGGCGCGGGCCTGCGCGTGGACCTGCAACTCGCGACGATCGGGGTCCTGGGACTCCTGGGGGCGGCCCTCCTGATCGTCGCGATCATGCCGCATCGAGGCCGGGGGGATCATCCCTGAGCGGCAGTCATCCGCGGCCGGCGTCAGCGGCGCGAGCGACGGCCCCGCGCCGCCCCTTTGTGGGGGCGGCGCGGGGCCGCTGGCACGCGCTCAACGCTGGAAGACGACGGCGCTCGCCACGGCCTCGGCGGCGGCGTCGCCCAAGTAGTGCCGGACGATCTCGAAGCCGAGCTCTGGGGCGGTGGCCATCCCCCGGCTGGTGAGGATGGCGCCGTCAACGACGACGCTGTCCTGGCTGGTGATGGCGCCGTGCTCCTCCAGCACATGCATGAAGCCGGGGTTGGAGGTGGCGCGGCGCCCCTGGAGCAGGCCCAGCTCGGCGAGGATCGAGGGGGCGGCGCAGATCGCGGCCACCGGGCGCCCGGAGCGCACGCGCTCGGTGACGGCCTCGGTGACGACCCGGCTGGCCTTGAGGTTGGGGGTCCCGGGGACCCCGCCGGGAAGGAAGAGGAGGTCGTAGTCGGACAGATCCGTCTCGGCGAGGGTCTTCGCGCAGGTCACGATGATCTCATGGGAGGACACGACGGCGCGCTCCTCGGCGACGGCGATCATGTCGCAGGGAATGCCGGCGCGATAGAGCACATCGACGACGGCGAGCGCCTCGACCTCCTCCAGTCCCGGTGCGATGAGGGCCGCAACCCGCTTGTCGGTCTTCGCCTCGAATGCCATGGCGCAACCCCTTCCCGCGCGCGGCGCGCGCTCGACTGTCCTGCCGCGGCTCCCGCGCCGCGCCCCCAGACTACTCCGACGGGCGCGGGCTCAGTCGTCGAGGACGCCGTTCCAGGCCAGGAAGGAGGCGCTGGCGGACACAGCGGTCTCCCAGCGCTCGTCGCCGAAGCCGTGTCCGGCGCCGGGGATGACGCGCAGTTCGGCGTCGCGCAGCTCGCGCTCGGCGCGCTGGGAGAGCGCCAGGGGGACGGACTCGTCGCGATCCCCGTGGATGAGGAGGATGGGGCGCGGGAAGCGGGCGAGCTCGGCGACGGCGTCGATGCCCCAGGCGTCACGGGCGTAAGCCCTGGACAGGTGACTGCCCCTGTGCTCGAAGCGGTCGGGGACCTCGGCCAGGCTCCGGAAGCGGGCGCGCAGGCCGGCGCCGGGCTGGAGCGCCGGGTACCACAGCACGAGCGCGCCTATCTGCGTGGGCCGCCGGGCGGCCGCGAGCGCGGCGACCGCCCCGCCCAGGGAGAGCCCGAGCAGGGCGATGCGAGAGGAATCCGCTTCGGGCCAGGCGGTCACGGCGTCGATGACGGCGAGCAGGTCGGCGAGCTCGGTCAGCGGCGTCATCGCCATGGGGTCACCGCCGTTGTCGCCCCCGCCGCCGCCCCGGAAGTCGGGGCAGGCGGCGATGGCGCCCCGGGAGGCCAGGCGCCGGGCGATGGGGGCCACGCGCATCCAGGAGCCGTCCATGCCGTGGCAGCACACGACGAGCGGGCGGGGGCCGGGCAGGGGCCGCCCGTTGGGCCCAGCGGGCAGGTAGGCGGCGCCGCCGAGCCGCTGCCCGTCCACGGCCAGGTCCAGGGCGCGGGTGGCGAGGGAGGTGGGATTCGGGGATGCCGGGGTCACCGGCCCATCCTAGGGCCGCGATTCAGGGCCGGGGCAGCGCTCCGACCACCTCGTGAGCCTGGTACGGCTCCTCCAGGAAGGCGATGTCCTCATCGGTCAGGGTCAGGTCGAGGGCGCGCACGGCGTCGTCGACCCGGCTGGGCCGCGAGCAGCCGACGATGGGGGCGGCCACGCCCTTGGCCCACTGCCAGGCGAGGGCGACGTCGGCCATGGGCACGCCCAGGCGCTCGGCCACTGCCGCCACCCGCTCGATGACGGGCATGTCGATCTGCCGGGCACGGTCGTACTTGTCGCGCATCATCACATCCGTCCTCGACCGCGTGGAGTCGGAGTCCCACTCGGGGCGGGCGAGGTGGCCCGAGGCCAGCGGGCTGTAGGGGGTCAGGCTCATCCCGTACTGCTCGCACACGGGGATGAGGTCGCGCTCGTCCTCGCGGTAGAGCAGGTTGTAGTGGTTCTGCATGCTCGCGAAGCGGGTCCAGCCGTGGGAGTCGGCGACGAGCTGCATGTTGTGCAGCTGGTAGCCGTACATGGCGCTGGCGCCCAGGGCCCTGACCTTGCCGGCGCGCACGAGCGCGTCGAGAGCCTCCATCGTCTCCTCCACCGGGGTGGCGTAGTCGAAGCGGTGGATGATGTAGAGGTCGAGGTAGTCGGTGCCCAGGCGCTCGAGTGTGCCCTCGATCTCCCGCGCGATGGCGGGGGCGGTGAGGGTCCCCTCGTTGAAGTAGACCTTGGAGGCGAGCACGACGTCCTCGCGCTTGACCCCGAGGTTGCGCAGGGACTGGCCGATGAACCGCTCCGAGGTGCCGTGGGCGTAGACGTTGGCCGTGTCAATGAAGCTGAGGCCGAGCTGCAGTGCCCGGGCGATGATGGTCTGGGTGGTGGGCTGGTCAACCACCCACTGGTGGAAGTCGGGGTAGGGCTCTCCGAAGCTCATTCCTCCCAGGCACAGGCGGGGGATGCGGATGCCGGTGGTACCCAGCTCGGTGTACTTCATGGCTCTCTCCTTCGATGATGCCGGTGGTCACGCCGCGAGCGGCGCCCCTCACTCTTCCACCTCGTCGGTGGTGAGCGTAAGGGGCTTCCAGGTGCGCTTAGGGGCGCGCAGGTAGAGGACGGCGAGCTGGGTGCGGTTGCGCAGGCCGGTCCTCGCCAGGGCGGCGGAGACGTGGTTGCGCACCGTGCCCTCGCTCATGAACAGCCGCTCGGCGATCTCAGCGTTGCTGAGGCCGCCGGCGCGGGCGCGCCGACGGCCTCAGCGGGTTGACGGGCCCCTTGCCCCGCGGGCGCTCCAGGAGATAGGAGCGCGGCGCGGTGCCACCGACCGCGGCAGGCCCCGGCAATGAGCGCGCCGAGCTACTTCACGCTCACGAACCTCTTGTCCGAGAAGAGCCCCGGCTGCACCGAGAGAACCCCGTTCTCGACACCGTCGGACGGAACCTCCAGGACGGTGCTCCCCGTGACGGATCCCCCCTTGTACAGCGTGGTCAGAGTGTCGATCTCATCGGAGGCGACGGCGAATGTGCTCGTAGCGCCGACGGAGACTCCCCCAGGGGTGACGTACTCGACGCTCTCGAAAGGCATGGACCCGCTGGGATCGTCACCGGTGTAGGTCACGGTGTAGTTGACGAGAATGTGCTCATTCCCCGCCGCCGGCGGTTTATTGAATACATTCGCGGCGGCGACCTGGTCATTCGCATGCAGAGTCACGGAATTGACAACGATCTTCCAGTCCTTGGAGGAGATCTCCGTCCCCAGCGGGAGAGGGTTGTCCCGGCTGGTCCCAGCGGCATCAGAGGCGGCGCTCCCGCTACCAGCCTCAACGGCCCGCGAGGCGGTGCGCCCGCTACCGGCCTCAGCGGTGCTGCTGGAGGCCGCCGCGGACGCGGAGGGTGAGAACGCCTCGTCAACCGCCTTGTCAACCACCTGGCCCAAGAAGACGATGAAGACGATCACGCCGACGATCGTGCCGACAACGGCGAGCACGACCGCGGTGATGGCCTGCCATTGGGTCTCTCCCTTCCGGAAGAGCGCCACCAGCCCGAGGATGAATGAGACCGGGAGCAGGATCCAGCCGATGATCAGCGCCCCTGGGACGCAGGCGAAGACGAAGCCGATAATCGCCATGATCATGGCGACCAGTCCGAGGGTATTCCTGCGGGGCGGACCTGGCTGAATGGGAACAGGGTATTGGGGAGCATACGACATGGGAACTCCTGCGTTCGATCTCGGGAGGAATGAATTCGCGGGGATCGTACCCTCCCCGCCCCCGCGAGAGGATTCCCGTCTCTCACATGGCCATAACGCAATCTGAACGAGATCGCTTCGAGACACCGAGCCCGAGGGCCCGGGCGGTGACGCGCTGAGTCTCCTCAGGGACGATCACCCGCTGGCGCCAGTCGGGGAAGACCTCGCCAAGGCTCATCCCGCCGATGCGCTGTCAGGGGATCGTGATGTCGGCCCGACCCAGGGTGGCGCGCCCCATGATCGCTCCTCAGCGTTGCTGCTCGCGCGTCTCGCGGATCGCTCGCGCGAGGACAGCGAAGTCGAGGCGGATTTACTCGGTCGGAGCGCCGACGCGGATGCCATCCCCGCTCACGCGCACCTCCTCGCCCTTCTCGCCATCGGGCATGCGGATGCCGTCGTTGAGACTGACGTTGACGCAGTCGGGGGCGCCTTCGGCGCCGCCCCAGCCCGACGACCAACCGGCATCGGGTCCCGCCGAGGCCTCGGTCTCGTCATCGGCGCCCCCAGACTGGACCGCCCGGTGGCGGGCGGCGCCGTCCCCGGCCAGTGGACCGCCCGGTGGTAGGCGGCGCGGTGGCGCGGTAATGGTAGAACCTCTTGGCGATCCCGATTCTCGCGGGCACGCTCCTCTCAGTCGGCCCGCGCCTCGCGCGGATAGCGATGCGAGCGGCGCCGGCCCCAGTGGAGCGGGTTCGCTCTCACCCGTGCGTCCGGCGCGGTTCCATGCCGGCCCGCCGCACGGGCCCGCCGCCCCCTTGCCCAGCAATGGCGGAGTGCGGCCAAGAGTCGCGGCGCTCGTGGGGCGGCCCCGCCCGTGCGGCGCTCCAGGACAGGCCCCACGGCCAGGTCCCGTGGCGTGAAGCGGCTCCCGCGGTGGCCCGTGCTCCCGGGTTGCACGCTCACGCTCTCCGACCTTCAGCAGAATCCGCGGAATCCCGCGGTTTTCTGGATCGACACCCTCGAGCCATCGTGCTCGCATGTGCATGAGCGGCCTTCATGCACATGGGAGCCTCAGAGGCGATTTTCAACCAAAATACCCAAACGGCGGAATATCAACGAAAAGTCCGAATCGGCCGAATCGCACCAGTCCTGCGAGCGTGCAAGACCCCGCCCGACGCCCCGCATCACCGGCCAGCGCCCGGTCTCATTCCCACTCGATGGTGGCCGGCGGCTTGCTGGTCACGTCCAGCACCACCCGGTTGACCTCGGGCACGGCGTTGGTGATGCGCGTGGAGATGCGGGCCAGCACGTCATAGGGCAGGCGCGTCCAGTCGGCCGTCATCGCGTCCTCGCTGCTCACCGGCCTCAGCACCACCGGGTGGCCGTAAGTACGCCCATCCCCTTGGACGCCCACTGAGCGCACGTCGGCGAGCAGGACCACCGGGCACTGCCAGATCTCGCCGTCGAGCCCGGCGGCGCTGAGCTCCTCACGGGCGATGGCGTCGGCCGCCCGCAGGACGCGCAGGTTCTCGGCCGTCACCTCCCCGATGACGCGGATGCCCAGGCCGGGGCCCGGGAAGGGCTGGCGGGCGACGATCTTCTCCGGTACGCCCAACTCGCGGCCGATGGCGCGCACCTCGTCCTTGAACAGGGCGCGAAGCGGCTCGATGAGTTCGAAGTCGAGATCCTCGGGCAGACCGCCGACGTTGTGGTGGCTCTTGATGTTCGCGGCGCCCTCACCGCCGCCGGACTCAACGACATCGGGGTAGAGCGTGCCCTGGACGAGGAAGCGGATCTCGCCGCCGGCGGCGCCCACCTCCTCGACGACGCGGCGCTGAGCGGCCTCGAAGGAGCGGATGAACTCCCGCCCGATGATCTTGCGCTTGGCCTCGGGCTCGGTGACGCCCGCGAGCGCGGTGAGGAAGCGGTCGGTCTCGTCGACGGTGATGACGCGGATGCCCATGCCCTCGGCGTAGTCGCGCTCGACCTGCTCGCGCTCGCCGGCACGCAGGAGGCCGTGGTCCACGAAGATGCAGGTGAGCTGGTCGCCGACAGCGCGGTGCACGAGGGCGGCGGCGACGGAGGAGTCCACTCCCCCGCTCAGCCCGCAGATGACGTGGGCGTCGCCCACCTGCGCGCGGATCGCCTCGACCTGCTCGTCGATGATGCTGCCGGCGGTCCAGGCGCCGGGGAGCCCGGCGCCCACGTGGAGGAAGTTAGCCAGGGCGGCCTGTCCGTGCTCGGAGTGCAGCACCTCGGGGTGCCACTGGAGGCCGAAGAGGCGGCGGCCCCGGTCCTCGAAGGCGGCCACCGGGGTCTCGGCGGTGGAGGCGGTGACGGTGAAGCCGTCGGGGGCGGCCTGGACGGCGTCGCCGTGGCTCATCCAGACCGCCTGCTCGACGGGGGTGCCGGCGAAGAGGCAGGACTCGGGGGCCACGGTGGCCGGGGTGCGCCCGTACTCGCGGGTGCCGGTGCGGCCCACCGCCCCGCCGAGGGCCCGCGCCATGGTCTGGAAGCCGTAGCAGATGCCGAGGACCGGCACCCCGGCATCGAAGATCGCGGGGTCGATGGAGGGCGCGCCCTCCTCGTAGACCGACGACGGCCCGCCGGACAGGATGATCGCCGCGGGGCGCTTGGCGAGCATGGCCTCCACGGGCATCGTGTGCGGCACGATCTCGGAGTAGACGGAGGCCTCGCGGACGCGGCGGGCGATGAGCTGGGCGTACTGGGCGCCGAAGTCGACGACGAGGACGGGGCCGGTGGCGCCCGCGGGCGCCTCGGGGGCCGCGATGGCGGTCGCCTGGGCGGTGGGGTGGGTGGTCACCGAGCCAGGATAGCCGCCCGGCGACCGGTGGCGCCCATCACACGATCGACGTCACATCCGGTTGTCTAGACAATTGGCGGAGGAGGACCCTAGATTATCAACCAGCGGGGGTGCCAATCCCCCACCCCGGGGAGACCCGGACGCACAAGGACCGTGCAGGGACGCACGGCCCGAAGGCCGGTGAGGATCCCTGCGCGGCGCACAGACGAACCGCACAGTCAGAAGGAATCATCATGACCACCACCCTCGAGCACACCGCCGAGTCCACCGCGACCACCACCCAGGCCCAGACCGCCCCCGCCGCCACCCAGACGGCCACGGAGGCCGACCGCCTGACCTTCGCCATCGCCATCATCGCCGTGGCCACCACGATCCTGCTCATGGCCGCCATCGGGGCCATCACCGCCTCCCCGGCGATCCTCTTCACCTCCGCCGCCCTGGGCGTCATCACCGCCGTGGTGGGCGTCTACACCAGCGTCAACCTGCTCGCCCGCTGAGGCCGAGCCCTCAACCGACCGGGTCCCCGGCGCCTCACCGGCGCCGGGGACCCGCGTGCTCCGGGCCGGCCGGGATGATCGACCGGCGGCCCCGAGCACGGCCCTACAGGGACATGTCGACGACGGCGCGCCCCTGGATCTGACGGTTGCGCAGCGCCTCGTACCCGACCCCAGCATCCTGCAGAGGGAAGCGCTGAGAGACCACGTCCTTGTAGTTGATGACGCCGCGCGCCGCGAGGTCGACGACGGCCGGCAGGTCCTGGCGGGTGCGGGCGCCGTAGGAGCCCAGGATCCTCTGGCTGCGGCGCACGGTGCGGTTGATCTCGACACCCGCGGTCTGCACGCCGGCGCCCAGGCCGATCGGCACCATGCGGCCGCCGTCGGCCAGCACGTCAAGGGCGGTGGTCCAGGTGGCGGGGATGCCCAGGGCCTCGAAGGCGACGTCGACGCCCTTGCCCCCGGTCAGCTTGAGGACCTCCTCGCGGGCGTTGTGGGTCGCGGAGTTGACCACGGCGGTGGCGCCGTAGCCCGCCATGGGAGCGAGCTTGTCGTCGGAGACGTCGATGGCGATGACCTGGCTGGCCCCGAAGGCACGGGCGATCTGCACGATGTTCGTGCCCACCCCCCCGGTGGCGACGACGGCGACGGTCTCCCCGAAGCGCAGGTCCGCGCCGCGGCGCACGGCCCCGTAGCCGGTCATCGCCGCGCAGCCGAGGATGGCGGCGGGCACCATGTCGATCGCGTCGGGCACGACGGCCACGGAGGTGGACGGGACGACGGCGTACTCGGCGAGGCCGCCCATGGAGTACATGGCGACGCTCTCACCCTCCGGGGTGGCCAGCCGGGTGGCGCCGTCGTAGAGGACGCCCTTCAAACGGTTGAGCTCGAAGAAGGGGCCGCACAGCTCGTCATGCCCCTCGGCGCAGGCATCGCACTGCCCGCACGGCATGAGGAACCCCCCGGCCACGTTCTGCCCGACAGCCAGGCCGGTGTGCTCGTTGCCGGGGCCCACCTCGACGATGGTGCCGGTGACCTCGTGGCCCAGGACCGCGGGCAGGGGGAAGGCGATGGCGCCACCGATGACGTGAAGATCGGAGTGGCACAGGCCGCAGGCGGCGACCTTGATAAGGACCTCGCCGACTTTGGGCCGGGGGGTGCGCAAGGTCTCGACCTCAAGACCCTTGGCGGTATCGCGCAGGACAGCCGCGCGCATGGTATCGGGGATGACAGGGTTCTGGACTGCGTCGTTGCTGGTCATGACCGCAAACCTCTTTCGGTGGTGGCAGGCCCGCCGCGCGATGGCTGGCCTCGTTGGCATGCGCCCCCAGCCTATCTTGTTTGTCCGGACATTCATCGAGGGACTAATGGCCCGAGTCCCGGCATTCCGGGACCGCCTCATCCCCCGGTGACGCTGCGCGGCAGGCGCCCGAGGACGACGACGAGCACCACGGCCTCGAAGCCGAGCAGCGCGTAGGCGGCCGTCACCGCGCCGAGCTCCTGGACGACAATGATCGGGACCAGGATGGTCGCGAACCGCGCGATCGACTCCCCCAGCGCGGTGGCGCTCCGCTGCGCCGCCACGAGCCACGGCGGCACCCGGGGGTCGATCGCCCCCCGGCAGGCGGGCTCAAGGCCGATCCACTGCGCCGCGACGAGCCCGATCAGGCCCAGCGCCGCTCCGGCGCCCCGCCCAGCCCCCGGGGGCGCCGGGGCGCTGGCGACGAGGACGGTCGCCGCCAGGACCGCCAGGGCCACGCCGAGGACGATCCTGGCGAAGCGCAGCCCGTCCACCCTCAGGACGAGGAGCAGCGCCAGGGCGGAGACGGCGATCCAGCCCGCGCTCAGGGCGAGGGCCCATGCCGTGGGGGCCTCGCTCGCGCCGACGGCGTCGGCCACCGCGCGCAGTCCCAGCACCAGCGCCGCGGCGCCCAGGGGCGCCTCGCGCGCCAGCACTAGGACGAAGCCGGTCAGCACGGCGCCGCGCACCTGGGGGACGCGCAGGTCCGCCCCGGTCAGGGGCTGCTGGACGGCGAGCATCTCGGCGTCGAGGCGCGTCCAGTCGATGGCAACGGCGGCCTCCAGGGGGCCGTGGAGGGCCTTGAGGGCGGCGATGGAGTGCTCAAGGCGCCCGTGAGCGGCGTTCCACACGGGCGATTCCGGCAGGCTGGCGGCCAGGAGCGCGTGGATCACCCCCAGGCCCAGGACGAGGAGCCAGGCGGTCATGACCGCGTCCGGGGACCACCGGCAGATGAGGGCGCTGGCCGCCGCTCCGGCGGGGATGAGGGCGAGGGCCTGCGGGGTGAGGCGGCGGTGCCCCCGCAGGGACAACTCGTGGGCGATCTGGGGCAGGACGAGGAGGAGGGCCCCCGCGCCCAGCCCCACGACGGCGGCGCCCGCGAGTGACCAAGGGCCGGGCAGGAGGGCGGCGCCCAGGGCCGCGGGGGCGATGAGCAACCCGGTGGCAAGGTTGACCGGCCTGCGCCCCAGGTGGTCGCTGGGCCAGCGGGCGAGAAGCGCGCCCAGGGCCATCCCCAGGCCGAGCGCGATGACGAGCGCGGGCGCGCCCCCGGCGCGGGCGCCCAGGCTGATGGCGATGACGCCGTGGACAGCGCCCAGCAGCAGGCCGGCGAGCCAAGCGCAGGCCCGTAGGCGCAGCGGTCCGGGCGCCGGGGTGACCCCGGCGCCCGGACGCGTGTGGGAGGGGCTGGCGATCAGCTGTACTCCTTCTCGAAGCGCATCTCGAGCTCCTCAAGGGAGTCGTACTTCGTCTCGGGCACGACCTTCATGTAGAACAGGAGCGAGCCGACGTTGATGAGGGCGAAGATGAGGTAGGTTCCCGCCCCGCCGATCCTCTCCATCATGACGGGGAAGACGTAGGCGACGATGCCGTTGGCGATCCACAGGGCCGCGACCGCCAGGCCGAGCGCGGTGCCGCGGACCTTGGCCGGGAAGATCTCGGAGACGAGCACCCAGGTCACCGTGCCGGACTGCTTGGCGAACACGAACAGGCACACGATGATGAGCACGAGGATCGGCGCGAACGAGTTGAAGCCCGCGGCGTTGGTGTCGATGAATCCCTCGGAGTCCTGGAAGGGCTGGATCATGAAGTAGAAGACCGCCGCGAGGGCCGTCAGCGAGACCACGATCGAGGCCTCCTGGTAGATGCCCACGTGGCGGCGGGCGAACCTGGTCACCAGCCACAGGCCCACGGCGGAGCCGATGAAGGAGATGCCGCCGGAGATCACGTTGAGGGAGATCGAGTCGGTCACGGAGAAGCCCGCGGCGGCCAGGACCTTGGGCGTGTAGTACATCGCGGTGTTGATGCCGGTGAACTGGTCCGCCAGGCCCAGGATGATGCCGATCCACAGCAGCTTGCGGGTCCACGGGGTGGCCCAGATCTGGGACAGCCCCCACTTCTCCTGCGCCGCCTCCTGGCGCTGGACCTCGATCATCTCGTCAACCTCGTTGGCGATGGGACCGTCCTTGGCCTCGTCACGCACTCGCTTGAGGGCACCGATGGCCTCGGGGATGCGCAGGTTCGCCACGTACCAGCGGGAGGACTCGGGCATCATGCGGATGCCGATCCACAGGAAGATCGCGGGCAGCGAGGCGATGACGAGCATGTAGCGCCAGGCCGCGCCGTTGCCGCCGTTGATCATCGCCAGGTCGACGGTGTGCTTGACGGCCTCCCACTGCTGCTCCTCGCCTTTGACGTGGACGGCGGGGCCGCCGTGCCACTGGGCGAGGGCGGCGTTCATGGAGAAGGCCACGAACTGCCCGAAGACGATCATCATCTGATCGAGGGCGACGAGGGTGCCGCGAATGCGCTTGGGAGCCGTCTCGCCGAGGAAGACGGGGACGGTGGCCGAAGCGCCGCCGACGGCGAAGCCCAGCACGACGCGGAAGAAGTAGAGGACCCAGATGTTCGGGGAGAAGGTGCATCCCAGCGCGCCCACGAGGAACACGATGGCCAGGACGGTGATGTTGTGGCGGCGCCCGTACATGTCGGACAGGCGCCCGCCGAGCCAGGCGCCCAGGGCCGCGCCCAGGCACAGCATGGCGCCGACGAGCCCTTCCTCAGTGGCGTTGATGTTCAGGCCGCCCGCATCGGTGGGCAGGTACATGTAGGGCAGCGCCCCGGAGATCACGCCGGTGTCGTAGCCGAAGAGCAGCGATCCCAGCGTGGCGACGATGGCGATCGCACCCAACGACCGCTTCTTCCCGGATGGTGGCGTCTTGTCCACCAGTTCCTTGATCTTGTCGTGGGTGTAGTAGTCCACCGACGTCGTCTGATCGGACATGGATGTGGTACTCCTTGATGGGATCCGGCCCGCGCCTGTGCGGGCCTGGGCGGAAGTATCGCGGACTCAGCGCTGAGACCGCCAGGGCGCGGGTTCGGCCCGCCGGGCGGGCCGAACCCGGCCAGACTCAGCCGAGCTCAGTCTTGAGCCGGTCAAGCATAGCGCGGTTGATGTCGTCGGCCCGCTCATGCCAGCCGAAGACGCACACGGAAACCACGCCGTCAAAGCCCACGTCGCGCAGCGTGGAGAAGACGGCGTCCCAGGGGACCTCGCCGTTGCCGATCTCGTTGTGCTGGTGCACGGTGACATCGGCGCCCGGCGGGTTGATGATGTACCGGTTGCCGTCGTTGGCCCTGTGGTTGAACACGTCGGCAACGTGGACCTCGCGGAGCTTGCCCGCCTCGGAGGCCGTGCGGATCATGCGCTCCACGTCGCCCGCGCCGTCGGAGAGGTGGAAGGCGTGCGGGCAGCAGAACTCGTAGCCGATCCAGTCCTTGTTGACGGCGCGCACGAGGCGCAGGGCGTCGTCGTGCAACTCGATGAAGTCGTAGGGGTGGGCCTCCATGTTGAGGCGGATCCCGTACTTCTCGAAATGCGGGACGAGCTCCTCGATCGAACGGAACCACTGCTCCTCACTGCCCTTGGCGTTGTTCCGGTCCCCGGAGAACTCCGAGGTGATCTCCCGGACGTCCAGGGCGTCGGCGAGCTCAAGCAGTCGCCGCCAGTTGGACACCTGGGCGACCCGCTCGCGCTCGTCGAGGGAGGACCAGTTGAACACGGGGTTGAGGGTGCGGACCTTGACACCGGTCTCCTTCTGGGCCTTGTTCAACTCGGCGACGAAGGCGTCATCGGCGGCCGGGCGGTGGTGCCAGAAGTGGAAGTCGGCGTTCGGCGAGAGCTCCACGTGCTCGAAACCCAGCTCGGCCGCCTTGTAGAGGGTCCGCGGCGTGGGCATCGTGCGGTAGTACATGTTGGGGTCAAGCGCGATGTCGACCATGTCGGGTTCCTTGTCTCCTTGGTGTGGTGCGGAGCGGGGATCAGGCGTAGAAGGCCGGCTTGTCGATGAGCTCGACGTCGACCAGCGGCGAGCCGCCATCCTCGTGGGACTTCACCGCGGCGTCGACGACGCAGGTGGCGGCGTAGCCGTCCCAGGCGGTGGATCCGGTGTGGCGGTCCTCCGCGACCGCGTTGATCCACTCCTGGACCTCGCGGTTGAAGGCGGCCTGGAAGCGGTCGATATGCGACTGGCACATGGCGTTGCGGTTGCCGTAGGAGTCGCGGATGTGGATCCTCTCCTGGTCGCCCAGCCGCACGGCGGCGGTTTCGAGGACGAGCTCGCACTCGATGGAGTAGGCCCACTGGAGGTTGACGTTGACCTCATCGTCGATGCGCACGCCGGACTCGGTGTAGGCCACGACGACGATGGGGTCGATGAGGTGATCGAAGCGGTGGGTGGTGGGCTTGGGACGGTCGACGCGCACCTTGACGATCTCCTCGCCCAGCAGCCAGCGCATCGTGTCGAACTCGTGGATGGCGGTGTCGTCGATGGCCATGCGCGAGGTGTAGTTCTCCGGCACGGAGGGGTTGCGGTGGCGGTTGTGGACCATGAGGGCCTGGCCGTGCTCGCCGGAGTCGAGGACCTCCTTCATCTCGTTGTAGGCGGCGTCGAAGCGGCGCATGAAGCCGACCGTGACGAGCCTCTTGCCGGCCCTCTGCTCGGCCTCCATGATGGCGATGCAGTCCTCGGCGGTGGTGGCCAGGGGCTTCTCGCACAGGACGTACTTGCCGGCCTCGATGGCCTTGATGACATCGGGCGCGTGGACCTTGCCGAAGGTGGCGATGAGCACGGCGTCGACGTCGGGATCGTTGATGAGCTCATCGGAGCTGGCATATGCCTTGGCGCCGTAGGGCTCGGCGGCTGACTTCGCGGCGTCGGGGTTGATGTCGGCGACGGCGACGATCTCGCCGCCCGAGAGATCGTCGTGGATGCGGGCCAGGTGGGCGCGGCCCATGCCGCCGGCGCCGATGAGGCCGATACGGACTGTCATTGTCTTCTCCTCGTTGAGAGTCGTGGTACGGGGTCGTGGTGGGCGGGGATCGGGCTCGCCGTCCCGGGGTCAGGCCAGCCCCAGGCCGCACTCGGCCAGGTACTTGCGCATGTTGATGGCGTTGGCCTTGGGGAAGGACGGGTCGCAGGGGTAGCAGTCCTGCTCGCAGATGGCGTAGATGGGCTTGTCGAGGGCCGCCAGGGCGTCGACGAACTCGTGCATCTCGGGCAGGCCGGCGGGCGGGCAGACCGAGGCGCCCTTGGTGACGGCCTCGCCGAAGGGCCAGTCCTTCTCGTGGGCCTCGCGGGTGATGTCCTCATCGAAGGCCTTGATGTGGACGTAAGTGATGCGCTCGGGGTACTTCCGGCACAGCTCGACGGGGTCGCCGCCGCCGTAGACCACGTGACCGGAGTCGAGGCAGAGGTTGACGTAGGTCGGGTCGGTGGCGTCGAAGATCCGGGCGATCTCCTCGGGGGTCTCGATGTGGGAGTCGCCGTGGGGGTGGAGGACCATCTTGAGGCCGTACTCGTCCAGCAGCATCTGGCCCAGGGCGTTGGCGTGCTCGACATAGAGCTTCCAGGCGTCGTCGGACAGGACGCGGTCATCGGTCCACTCCCAGGTCTTGTCATCGCGGTAGAGCGGGGGGAGGTGGACGATGTACTCCGCCCCGACGGCGGCGTGGGTCTCGGCGATGGCGCGGAAGGTCTTCAGCGTGGTCTCCCAGGCCTCCTGCTTGTGGAGGATCCCCCAACCGGTGCCAGCGACGACGCGCATGCCGAACTCGTCGCACCACTTCTGCAGTTCCTTGGGGTCGGTCGGGAAGTAGCCATAGGGGCCGGTCTCAATGACCTCAAAGCCGGCCTCGGCCATCTCCTCCCAGGCCTGGCGGGGGTCCATCTGCTTGGGGTCCTCGGGGAACCAGACTCCCCACTGGTCCGGGCAGACGCCAATGGTGAGCTTCGAGTACTTCGGGTCGTTGGTGTTGACGGCCTTCGAGTTCGTCGTCGTCGACATCGTGGTGCTCCTTCGCAACAGATGTTCCGAATCGTTTCGGAACCATGCTCAGCATACCGCCCCCACCGCCACAGGGGAAGGTTTTTGTGCGGACAAAACTGCCCGAGGACGCCGCGGGCGGCGCGCGCTGGCCAGGGGCCCGATGGCCCCGCGGCCGAGGCGCGCCGCCGCGGATCCGCCCTCAGCGCGCCATCACTCCTCGCGCTGGAAGGACATAGTGGCGGAGTAGGTCTTCTCGCTGGGCCAGCGGGACGTAATGGCCTTGGCGCGGGTGTAGAACCTGACGCCCTCGGGGCCGTGGATGTGGGTGTCGCCCAGCAGGGACTCCTTCCATCCCCCGAAGGAGTAGTAGGCGACCGGCGTGGGGATCGGCACGTTGACGCCGACCATACCCGCCTCGACGTCGAGCTGGAAGCGGCGGGCGACGCCGCCGTCATTGGTGAAGATGGCCGAGCCGTTGCCGAAGGGCGAGGAGTTGACGATCTTGATGGCGTCGTCGTAGGTGTCGGCGTGGACGATGGAGAGCACCGGGCCGAAGACCTCCTCGCGGTAGAGGTCGGAGTCGAGCGGCACGTTGTCCACGATGGTGGGGCCGAGGAAGTGGCCGTTCTCGTGGCCGGGGATCACCAGCCCGCGCCCGTCGAGGACCACCTGCCCGCCCTTGGACTCGCCCTCGTTGATGAGGCCGATGATGAACTCCTTGGACTTGGCATCGATGACGGGGCCCATCTCGACACCCTCGTCCATGCCGTAGCCGACCTTGATCTTCTCGGCGTGGGCCTTGACGCGCTGAGCGAGGTCGGGGCCGCAACCGCCCACGGCCACGACGACCGGCAGGGCCATGCAGCGCTCGCCCGCGGCCCCGAAGGCGGCGGCGGAGATGTGCTGGGCGGCGAAGTCCAGGTCGGAGTCGGGCATGACGATGGCGTGGTTGTTCGCCCCGCCCAGGGCCTGGACGCGCTTACCGTTGGCGATGCCGGTGTTCTGGATGATGTGGGCCACCGGGGTGGAGCCGACGAAGGAGATCGCGTCGACCCCCGGGTGCTCCAGGATCTTGGTGACCATGGTGCGGTCGCCTGACACGACGTTGAAGACGCCGTCGGGCAGGCCCGCCTCCTTGTAGAGCTCGGCCGTCAGCAGCGCCGCCGACGGCGTGGTGGAGGCGGGCTTGAGGATGAAGGCGTTGCCGGTGGCGATGGCCACGGGGTGCATCCACATGGGCACCATGGTGGGGAAGTTGAAGGGGCAGATGCCGGCGACGACCCCCACAGGCTGGCGGACGGTGTGGATGTCAACGCCGGTGGAGATGTCGAATGAGTACTCGCCCTTGAGGGCCAGGTTGATGGCCGTGGCGAAGTCGAGGGTCTCACGGCCCCGCTGGATCTCGCCGACGGCGTCGGAGTAGTTCTTGCCGTGCTCCTCGACGATGAGCCGGGCCATCTCATCGGTGTGGGCCAGGACCAGCTCGCGCATCTTGAACATGATGGAGGTGCGCTTGGCCAGGGAGTAGCCGGCCCAGCTCTTCTGGGCCTCCCTGGCCACCTCGACGGCGTGGTTGAGGTCGGCCTCGGAGGCGTGGAGCAGCTCCTTCTCCACCTCACCGGTGCCGGGGTTCTCGACGGGGAAGCGGCCGATCGGGCTGCCCTCGTAATACGCTCCATTGATCCAGTGCTGGATCGTCTTCATCGTCATTGACTCCTTCGATTCGAGGGGTGGGGCCGGCGATCGTCGCTGGCCGCCATCGAGACCGGCCGCTTCGCGCGGGTACCGGACGTGACGTCGTCACACTACGGCATCCTGGGACCTTTGTCAGCACATTGTGACCTTCGGCCCAGAGTTTGGACAGCGCCCGTGAGATCCTCCCCCACCCCTTGTCAGAGGCCCTCGCCGGTGCTTGATGGTGGACAAGGGACTCATTCGGCGTGTCCGGAACGGCCGTCGCGGCGGGCGCGGCCGGCGTCGGTGAGATGGTGGCGCTGGAGGCCGCTGTTGAGCTTGCCGGGGATCATCCGGGCGAGGTATCCCCGCTCGATGAGCGGGAGCACATGGCGGCGGTAGTTCCCATAGGCGTCGGCAAGCCCAATGGCGGCGAGCAACTCAGAACGAGACCGGGGAGTGCCCGCAGCGGTGAGGACCACCATGACGCGCTCACTCGACTTGCTCACCCACCCGTCCCGGGTCGTGGCTGGGCACGTAGATCGTCACCCGCACCCGGTCCCGGACCTCCTCGATCACCGGCTCGGGCAGACCGGCCTGCGCGACCTGGGCGAAGACCCGCCGCACGCCGGTGCCCCACTGCTCCACGATCCCGGCCTCGCGGATCGGCTCGACGGGGGCGGAGTAGATGTCGCGACGGCGGACCTCACCGAAGACCGCGGCCTTGTAGGCGTGCTTGCGGAGGAAGCTCATGGCCTGGTCCACGGCCAGCGGCATGGGGCCGTGGACTCTGCCTGATCGAAGATGTCGGTGCCGTGGGGCCCGCGCAGGCGTCCGCACTGGACCCAGGCTGAGGGCAGGAAGCGGGCGGGGTCCGGGCACGCGGCGGGGCCGCAGCCCGTCAGCTGCGGCCCCGCCCCGAGCCGTCGGCACCGCCCCTCCCCCGGCTGGCGAGGTGGGTCGGCGCCGGCGGCGCCGCCGTCACAGGTAGTGGCGCTGCGGCGCGCGGTCGCGGTCGTAGTCCTCGTACGCCCTCTGCGTGGACTCCAGGCGCGAGACGCCCGAAACGGGCACGTCCCACCAGCTCGACCCGGGCGGGTTGGGCCCGTAGAGGTCGGTCTCGATGTGGATCATCGAGGGCTTGTCACTGGCGGCGGCCTTGGCGTAGGCCTCGCGGAACTCGGCGATGGAGTGGACCTCGTGGACCTCCAGGCCCCAGGAGCGGGCGTTGGCGGCAATGTCGACGCCGGGGACCTTCTCCTCATCGGCCAGGTGGCTGCCCGCCCCGCGCAGGCGGTACTTGGTGCCGAAGCGCTGGGAGCCGCGCGACTGAGACAGCGCCCCGATGGAGGCGAAGCCGTAGTTCTGCAGCAGGACGTAGATGACCTTGACGCCCTCCTGAACCACCGTGGCCAGCTCCATGGGGAGCATCTGGTAGGTGCCGTCGCCGACGATCGAGACGACCTCGGACTCGGGGCGGGCGAGCTTGCAGCCCAGAGCTGCCGGGACCTCGTAGCCCATGCAACTGAAGGCGTACTCCACGTGGTACTGGACGGGGGTGCGGGCCTGCCAGAGGGCCTGGAGGTCACCGGGCATGGAGCCGGCGGCGTTGATCAGGATGTCCTCGTCACCCATGAGCTCGTTGAGGGCGCCGAAGACCTCCGTCTGGGCGGGCAGCGGGCCGTGGCCCAGGTGGTAGCACTCTGCGGTGCGGGCCAGCCACCCCTCGCGCTCGGCGGTGATCTCGGCCGAGTAGGCCTCGTCCACGTGGTAGCCATCCAGCGCCGTCGTTAGGGCGGCCAGGGCCTCGCGGGCGTCGGCCACGACCATCTCGGCGCTCTCCTTGGCGGCGTCGAAGGCGCAGACGTTGATGTTGACGAAGCGGACGTCAGGGTTCTTGAACTGCGTCTTGGAGGCGGTGGTGAAGTCGGAGTAGCGGGTGCCCACGCCGATGACGAGATCAGCCTTATCGGCGATGTGGTTGCCGGAGTCCCCGCCGGTGGATCCCACTCCCCCGATGGCGCAGGGGTGGTCGAAGTTGATGGCCCCCTTGCCCGCCTGGGTGTCGGCCACGGGAATGCCCGTGGCGGTGGCCAGGGCGCGGAGCTCCTCGCTGGCCTCGGAGTAGATCGTGCCACCGCCGGAGATGATCATCGGCCTCTTGGCGGCCTTGATCATGGCCACGGCGCGCTCCAGGGCGGCCGGCTCGGGCACGGGGCGGCGCACGTGCCATACCCTCTTGCGGAAGAACTCCACCGGCCAGTCATGGGCCTCGGCCTGGACGTCCTGGGGCATGGCGATGACGACGGCGCCGGTCTCGGCGGGGTCGGTGAGCACGCGCATGGCGTTCAGGAGCGAGGGAATGAGCTGCTCGGGCCGGTTGATGCGGTCGAAGAAGCGCGAGACGGGGCGGAAGGCGTCGTTCACGGTGACATCGAGCGTCGTCGGGTCCTCGAGCTGCTGGAGCACCGGGTCCGGCACGCGGGTCGCGAACTGGTCGGAGGGGAAGAGCAGGACGGGCAGGCGGTTGGTGGTGGCCAGGGCGGCGCCGGTGACCATGTTGAGGCTGCCCGGGCCGATGGAGGCGGTGCACATGTAGGTCTGCAACCGGTTCTTCACCTTGGCGAAGGCGGCGGCCGCATGGACCTGGCCCTGCTCGTTGCGGGGCATGATGTAGGGCATCGGCTCCTCGCCCTCGACGGGCGCGATCTCGTTCTGGAGGAGCGCCTGGCCGATGCCGGCGACATTGCCGTGGCCGAAGATGCCGAAGGCGCCGGCGATGAGGCGCTGCTCGACGCCGTCGCGCTCGGAGTACTGGTTGGACAGGAAGCGGATGGTCGCCTGCGCCACGGTCAGGCGGATCGTTCCCGAGTAGGCCTCATTGCTCACGTTCGTGGTCTCTCTCTCGTGCGGCATCGGACGATGCGCAAAGCATGTCATATCAAACGGTCATTTGGAATGGCGGGCCGGGCGGGCGGCGCCGGCCCGCCCGGGCCTCAGCGCGCCATGGGCAGCCTGGGATCGACCTCCTGGGCCTCCCAGGTGGCGCGGATCCAGTGGTGGGACGGGTCGTCGGGGGCGAGCCAGACGAGGTCCTCATCCGGTCCGGCCATGACGTTGAGGTAGTACATGTCGTAGCCGGGGGCCGCGACGCAGGGGCCGTGGTAGCCGTAGGGCACGAGGGCCACGTCCCCCTTGCGCACGGGGACGCACAGGTCGATGGGGCGGTCCTCGCGCGCGGCGTAGGTCGCGTGGAGGCCGAAGCCGGGCCCTCCCTCGGGGCTGTCGGCGATCTCGAAGTAGTAGATCTCCTCGAGCTCGCGCTCGGCCTCGGAGCGCTCGTCGTGCTTGTGGGCGGGATAGGAGGACCAGTTGCCCCCGGGGGTCAGGACCTCGCAGCACAGCAGATGGCTGGTCTCAACCCCGTTGGCCAGGCAGTAGTTGTTGACCTGGCGCGAGCAGTCACCCGCGCCGCGCAGGTCCACCCGCACCTGCTCGCGCCCGTAGCGGGCCACGGGCAGATCGCGCGTGGCGACCGCCGAGGGGAGGGCGAAGCGCCCGCCTCCGGGCGAGGAGAGGGTGAAGTCCTTGTGGCGCGGGATGTAGAGGTAGTCGGTGATGCCGGTGAACACGCCGTCGCGCCCGTCGAGCTCGTAGCCCTGACCATCGACCTCGACGGCGCAGCCGCCCTCCAGGGGGAGCACGAGCAACTCGGACTCCCCGGTGGACAGGGTCTGAGAGGCGCCCGGGTCGAGCACGGCCACGCGCAGCCCGGAGTAGGTCCACCCCGCGCGCTCGGGGGTGATGTCGACGGCGAGGCCGTCGTGGCCGGAGGAGCCGGCGGGGATGTGGATGTCGGTGACGCCGGGGGCGGGGATCGCGGTGTGTCCAGTGGTCATGAGAGCAGTCCTACGGTGGAGTCGACGGCGGCGGCGACGTCGTCGTCGGGCGGATAGAGAAGTGAGCGGCCGATGACGAGGCCCTTGACCGTTGGCAGGGCCAGCGCCCGCGCCCAGGCCTCGCGCGCCTCGCCAGCGCGCTCGCTGACCGCGCCCCCCAGGATGAGGGCCGGCAGCGTCGACGCCTCCATCACCCGCTCCATCTCCGCCACGGCGGGGAGCTTGAGCCAGGTGTGGGCCGAGGTACGCCCCAGCCCGGAGGCGATGGCCATCGATGCGATGACCGCGTCGGGGCTCAGGTCGTTGATGATACGTCCTTCCTCCCAACGGGAGATGAAGGGCTCGACCATCGCCATGACCCGGTTCTCAGCGAGCTCGTCGACGGCGCGCGCGCAGGCCGCCAGCGTGGAGGCCGTGGCCGGGTCGGAGTAGTTGATGCGGAGGAGCATTTTGCCGCCGTCGAGACCGGCCCCGACGACGCCCGCGGCATCGTAGCCGGTGAAGCGGTCGTCCATCTCGAAGGAGGCCCCGGCCAACCCTCCCCGGTTCATCGAGCCGTAGACGAGCTTGCCGTCCAGGGCGCCCAGCAGGGCGAGGTCCTCGATGAGGTCGGCGGTGCCCAGGAAGCCGTTGACGCCGGGGCGGCCCAGGGCCTCGACGCAGCGCGCGAGGACATCCTCACGGGAGGCCATGGCCATGGGATCGGGGCCGGCGGCCAGCGCCCCTCGGGCGGGGTGGTCGCAGGCGATGATCATGAGCTTGCCGCCATCGGCGGGCAGGGAGCCGCGGGGGCGATCGGCCAGGGTCCGGGCGATGCGCCCGGGGTCATTGGCCCGGATCTCGACGAGTCGCTCGGTCAGTCCTGGCATGTCACAGATCCTTCAGGCTCGGGGCGCACCGGTCGCGGTGGCGCCGCATGACGTTGAGGAGCTCGGGCTCAGTGGGCATCGCCGTCGAGCACTCGATGCGCTCGCAGACGATGGCGCCCGCGGTGGAGGCGGCGAAGATCGTCTTCTCCAGGGACCAGCCCGACAGCAGGCCGTGGCAGATGGCCCCGCCGAAGGCGTCCCCGGCGCCCAGGCCGTTCTTGGTCTCAACGGGGGTCACGGGCATCTCGATGCGCTCGTCGCGGGTCTTGGCCAGGGTGCCCAGCGGCCCCTGCTTGACGATGGCGAGCTCGACGCCGGCCTCCAGGAGGGCGTCGGCGGCGCGGTCCGGCTCGGTCTCGCCCACGGCGACCTCGCACTCCTCGCGGTTGCCGATGGCGACGGTCACCCCGGGCAGGATCCTGGCGACCTCCTCGTGGGCGGTGGCACGGTCGGGCCAGAACATCTCGCGGAAGTCGAGGTCGACGATCGTGTGCGCCCGGCGGCCCCGGGCCTCAAGCGCGGCGTGGTGCGCCTCGCGGGACGGCGACTTGCTCAGCCCGGTGACCGAGACCCAGAAGATGCGGGCGTCGCGCACCGCGTCCAGGGGGATGTCGGCGTCGTCGAGCTCGAGGTCCGGGGCGGAGGGCTCGCGGTAGAAGTAGAGGGGGAAGCTGTCCGGCGGGAAGATCTCGCAGAAGGTGACCGGCGTGTTCATGCCCGGCTTGGGCACGACGTAGTCGTCGTAGACGCCCAGGGCCCGCATCTCCTGGCAGACGAAGCGCCCGAAGGGGTCGTCCCCCACGCCGGTGATGACGGCCGAGCGATGGCGGTAGCGGGCGGCGGCGACGGCGACGTTCGTCGGGCTGCCGCCGAGGAACTTGCCGAAGGACTCGACATCCTCCAGGCCGACGCCGATCTGGAGGGGGTAGATGTCGACGCCGCAGCGACCGATGGTCAGGACATCCAGAGGCGGGGTGGTCGAAACGGTCATGGTTTCCCTTCCGCGTCGTCGGGGGCGGGCGGGCGCCCGCTCGGCGCCCTGGGCCCAAGCCTGCCCCCGCTTCCCACCACTGTCAATATTTGTCCGAACAAATGCTGAACATGACAAATGCGCACATAGTCAGGTACCCTCGCTGGATGCCCCGACCATCAGGACAGGGGCGCATCGCCACCCATCGCGGCCCGGGCGAGACCCGCCGGGCCCACGCGCCGAAGAACCAGGGAACGCCGACCATGCCCGATCCGAGCCCCACGCCGCGCCAGGCCCCTCCTACCGTGGGCAGGGCGCCGCGCGTCGTCGAGATCCAACTGGACCGCAAGAGCCCGGTGCCGCTCTACTTCCAGATATCCGAGCCGATCGCGGAGGCGATCCTGAGCGGCGAGCTCCCCGTGGGCACGCGGCTGGAGGATGAGTTGTCCATGGCCAAGAGGCTCGCGGTCTCCCGGCCCACCGCTCGCCAGGCGCTCCAACGGCTCGTGGACCGCGGGCTGCTCACCCGCAGGCGGGGCGTGGGCACCCTGGTCTCCCCCACGCGGGTCCACCGCCCCATGGAGCTCACGAGCCTCCACTCGGACCTGGAGTCCGCCGGCCACGAGGTGTCCACCGAGGTCCTGGAGCACGACGAGCACCCCGCGGACGCGGCCGAGGCCGCCAGCCTGGAGGTGACCGAGGGGACGCAGATCGTGAGGCTGTCCCGGCTGCGCACGGCCGACGGCGAGCCGATCGCGGTGCTGACCAATCTCATCCCAGCGGACATCTGCCCCTCCCGCCAGGCCCTGGCCACCGGGGGCCTGTACGACCTCCTGCGCGCCGAGCAGGTCATCCCCACGACGGCGCGCCAGACCATCGGCGCCCGCCCCGCCACGGCGGCCGAGGCGAGGGCGCTCGGCGAGAAGCGCGGCGCCGCCCTGCTCACCGCCACGCGCACCACCTACGACGCCTCGGGCAGGGTCATCGAGTACGGCAGCCACGTCTACCGCGCCTCGCGCTACTCCTTCACCACCACCCTCTTCTCCACCTAACCCCGCCGCCGCCCCCACCACACACATGCGAGACCGGTCGAAAATAGGAGCGAGACCGGTCCGCGGACCGGTCTCGCTCCTATTTTCGACCGGTCTCGCTGGAGGGTTTGTCTGGACAATCGGTTGACAGGGGCGACGGCGTCGGCTTGAATAGGACCCGCAGCCAGGCAACGCCGCCAGGCGACTGCGGTTGAACACTGCGGGAACCCGACCAGGAGAGCAGCAGATGACCATCGAACACACACCCGGCCCACTCCTCGAGGCCGCCCAGAACTTCCCCACGGCGCTGTGGAATGACTCAGCGGATCCCGACGAGCTCCGCCAGTCCATCTCCTTCGGAGGCGTGGGCGCCACCTGCAACCCGACCATCGCCTTCACGTGCATCAACCAGCGCAAGGACGTCTGGCTCCCCCGGATCGCCGAGCTCGCCAAGGAGATGCCCGAGGCCTCCGAGTCCCAGATCGGCTGGCAGGTCGTGCGCGAGCTGAGCATCGAGGCCGCCAAGCTCCTCGAGCCCGCCTTCGAGGAGCACAAGGGCCGCAACGGCCGCCTCTCCATGCAGACCGACCCCCGCCTGGCCCGCTCCGCCAAGGCCCTGGCCGACCAGGCCGAGGAGTTCTCCAAGCTGGCCAAGAACATCATCGTCAAGATCCCCGCCACCTCGGTGGGCGTCGAGGCGATCGAGGACGCCACCTACCGCGGCGTGTCGGTCAATGTCACCGTCTCCTTCTCAGTCCCCCAGGCCGTGGCCACCGGCGAGGCCATCGAGCGCGGCCTCAAGCGGCGAGAGGCCGAGGGCCTGGACACCTCCACCATGGGCCCGGTCGTCACCCTCATGGTCGGCCGCCTGGACGACTGGATCAAGACGGTCGCCAAGAAGGAGGAGCTCTTCCTCGACCCCGGTCACCTGGAGTGGGCCGGCATCGCCGCCTTCAAGCGCGCCCACGCCGAGTTCCAGGCCCGCGGCCTGCGCGCCCGGATGCTCGCCGCGGCATTCCGCAACGTCATGCACTGGTCCGAGCTCGTCGGCGGCGACGTCGTCATCTCCCCGCCCTTCAAGTGGCAGGAGATCATCAACAAGTCGGACTACAAGCCCACCAACCGCCTGGACGTCCCCGTTGACGACGCGATCATGACGACCCTGCTCGGCATCCCCGAGTTCGTCCGGGCCTACGAGCCCGACGGCATGACGCCCGCCGAGTTCGACACCTTCGGCGCCACGGTCAACACGCTGCGCGGCTTCCTCCAGGCCGACGCCGACCTGGACGCCCTGGTCCGCGACGTCATCATGCCCAAGCCGTGAGCCGGAGCCGGCCGGGGGAGGCGGCAAGCCCCACCCCCGGCCGGTCCCGCCCCGTCCCCGCCCCCACGAACAACTAAGGATCAACGATGCTCAGAATCGCCGTCATCGGCGCCGGCCGCATCGGCCACGTCCACGCCAAGACCATCGCCGCGCACCCGCAGGCCGAGCTCACCCTCGTGTGCGACCCCATCGGCACCGCGGCCGAGGATCTCGCGGCCCTCCACGGCGCCCGCGCGTGCAAGGAGGCAGAGGAGGTCTTCGCCGACCCCGAGGTCGACGCCGTCGTCGTCGGCTCGCCCACCCCCCTGCACATCCCCCACCTCCTCGCGGCCGCCAAGGCCGGCAAGGCGGTCCTGTGCGAAAAGCCGATCGCCCTGGACATGAAGGACGTCGAGGCCGCCCGCGCCGAGCTCGACGCCGTGACGACCCCCGTCATGTTCGGCTTCAACCGCCGCTTCGACCCCTCCTTCGCGGCGGTGCGCGCCGCCGTGGCCGACGGCCGCATCGGCGAGCTGGAGCAGCTGACCATCATCAGCCGCGACCCCGCCGCCCCGCCGGTGGAGTACATCAAGGTCTCCGGCGGCATCTTCCGCGACATGACGATCCACGACTTCGACATGGCCCGCTTCTTCCTGGGCGACATCGTCGAGGTCCACGCCGTGGGCCAGAACCTCGACGAGGGCATCAAGGCCGCCGGTGACTTCGACGCCGCCGTCGTCACCCTCAAGGCCGCCTCCGGGGCGGTGGCCACGATCATCAACAACCGCCACTGCGCCTCCGGCTACGACCAGCGCCTGGAGGCCTCGGGCCGCGACGGCGCCCTGTTCGCCGAGAACATCCGCGCCACCACCGTGCGCCTGTCCAACGCGGAGGTGACCGACGCCCAGGAGCCGTACCTGGACTTCTTCCTGGAGCGCTACGCGGACGCCTACCGCCTGGAGCTCTCCGCCTTCATCGAGGCCGTCGAGGCCGGCACGACGCCGCCCACGAGCATCGACGACGCGATCAAGGCCCTGCGACTGGCCGAGGCCGCCACGGCCTCCGCCAAGAGCGGCCAGCCCGTGCTCCTGGACTGAGCCGCCACGGTCCCGCTCAGGCGGGGCATCCCGGCGGGCGCCGTCGCCTCCCGCGTCCTCGCGGGCGACGGCGCCCGCTGCTCGTCGTCACCAGGAGGCGCCCGCCGGGGCCGGGCTCAGCGCGGGGCCCGGGCGGCATAAGCGGCCGGGGCCGCCTGACTGGTCCCCCGCAGGACGAGCCGAGGCATCACCGAGTACAGCAGCCCTCCCTCGGGACGCTCCTGGACGACGACGCCGTCGGGCATCATCGGGGGCGCCACCGCGGGGGCCCCCGCGCCGCGGCCCCCCGCTCCCCCGCCCTCCTCGCGGGACTCCATGCGGGCGGCCAGGGCCCGCACGGCGACCTCGGCCAGGAGCAGCGCGTCCTGCTCGATGGTGGTCACGGAGAACGCGGTCAGGCCGGTGGCGGGAATGCCGTCGTAGCCGGTGACCGCGACGTCCTCGGGCACGCGCACCCCGCACCGGCGCAGCTCCATGAGGGCGCCGATCGCCTGGTGGTCGTTGAAGCACAGGATCGCGTCGGGCAGGGCGCGGGCGTCGAGGATGACGCGCACGGCCCGCGTGCCGGACTCCTCGTCGGAGCCGCCGTCGATCACGCGCGCCCGGTCGCCCAGGCCGTGCTCAGCCATGGCCGCGAGGAACGTGGCGCGGCGCATCGGGGCCGAGCTCGCCCCTCCGCCGTCGACATGGGTGATCCGACGGCGCCCGGTGAGCACGAGGTGGTCGACGAGCGCGGTGATGCCCACGTCGTCCCGCGAGCGCACCAGGTCGGCGTTCGGCAGTCCCGAGTCCCGGCACACCATGACCACCGGGACGCGCGCGGCGGCGTCGGCGACGATGTCGTGCCCCACCCAGGGGTCGACGAGGATGAGCCCCTCGCAGCGCTCGGTGAGAAGGGAACGCAGCCCCTCGGCCTCGTCGCGGTGCGGGGTCGAGGCCGCCAGCACCAGGGAGCGCCCGTGCTGGGAGCAACTGCGGTAGAGGCCGTCGACGATCCCGCCCTGGAAGGCCTGGTTGATGTCAAAGCTGGCGCCGATGAGACCGGTGCGCCGCTGCCGCAGGAGGCGCGCCCGGGGGTCGGCGTTGTAGCCGAGCTCAGCGGCCACGGCCAGGATCTCCTCGCGGGTCGCGGGGGCGACGCCGGCCGCGCCATTGAGCGCGGCGGAGACCGTGGAGATCGAGCGCCCGCAGCGCGCCGCCACCGTGGAGATCGTGACGCGTCCGTCACGGCCTGTGGTCATGGGGCTCCGCCCTCCTCTCGAGGATCGCTGGTCGCGCTCGCCCCTGGCGGGGCCGCCCGATCGTACCCTGGCCCCGTGAGCGCGCCCGGGATCCCTCCCGGGCCGATCCGATCATCCGTCGAGGCGCCGCCCCGGGGCGGCGCGAACCGCTGGGAGGACGATATGGCGATCGCCGACGGCGCGCCGCGGGAGCACGCGACCCAGTCCGACGTGGCGCGGGCGGCCGGCGTGTCCCGGGGGCTCGTCTCGCTGGCCCTCAAGGGCGGCGGGAGGATGTCCGAGCGCACCCGTGAGCGGATCCTCCAGGCGGCCCGGGACCTCGACTATCAGCCCAACGGCGCGGCGGCGCAACTGGCCTCGCGCCGCTCCAGCCGCCTCGTCATCGTGCTGCCCTACCTGGACAACCCCTTCTTCGACATCCTGGTGCGCCACATCCGCCGGGAGGCTGCGCGGGTGGGCCACAGCCTGGTGGTGCTCGTGTCCGATCTCGAGGCGCGCCTGGAGGAGAGCACGATCGCCGACGCCCTGCGGATGCGCCCCGCCGGCCTCATCCTCCCCGGCACGCGCATGGGGGCCGAGGCCCTGGAGCGGCTGGGGGGCCGTCTGCCGGTGTGCCTGCTGGACCGCGCCCTGCCCGGGCACGTCGTGGCGACGGCCCATATGGACGAAACGAGCGCGGCCGAACAGGTCATGGAGCACCTCGCGGGTCTCGGCACCCGGCACATCGCCTACCTGACCCCCGCGCGGATCCTGCATGAGCGGCTCGTCGACGCCCGCGGTCTCGCCTGCCGCGCGGCCGCCCAGGCCCGCGGGATGTCCTTCTCCTCGGCCTCCTGCGCGGACGGCGCGCCGCCCGCCCTGGACTCGGCCCTCACCAGCGCCGCCGGGCCCGCGGCGATCGTGGCCTACAACGACCTGCTGGCCATCGACGTCGCCGCGGCCCTATTCCAGCGGGGGGCGCGCCTCCCACTGGCCAGCTATGACAACACGCGCTTGGCCTCGCGCCCGGAGTTCTCCCTGACCAGTGTCGATCAGGATCCCGCGGCGCTGGCGAGGGCGGCGGTGGGGATGCTCACCGGCGCGGGGCCGGCCCCCGGCGTCGCCACGATCGCCCCGAGTCTCGTCATCCGGGCGTCGACGGCGGTGCCAGGGGCGCCGACGGAGGCGCCGGCCTGAGCGGCGTCGACGGTGCAGACAGTGCCGATGGCGGCGTCGGCGGCGCCGGCCTGAGCGGCGTCCCGCGCGCGCTCTCGCTCGCGCGCGCCCCGCCCCTCCTCTCACGCGTGCCCGCGACAAGGCCGCGTTCGTCGCTGCTGGCGCGGGCCCGTGCACCGGTCCGCGACGGGGCTGGGAACGGCCCCGAACCGGTCTCGTTGCTGTTTTCGACCGGTCTCGTTGCCGTTTTCGACCGGTCTCGGTGGGAGGGGCGGGAATTCCTTGCGGAGCCTCCGAGGCTCCTGCTATTGTCATGACAACGCTGTGATGACGCGCGTTACCATCATCGCTCCAGCACTTCTATGACAGAGACGTCGGAAGGAAGAAGGAATTCGGATGAGTACGAAGAAGCCCATGGGAATTGGCGTGATCTCCCTCGGCTGGATGGGGCGGCTCCACGCGCGCTCCTACCGATCCCTGCCCGAGCGCTTCCCCGAGCTCGGCATCGCCCCCCGGCTCGTCGCGGCGGCGGACCCCATCGACGAGGCCCGCGCGGCGGCCGTCGAGGACCTCGGGTTCGAGCGCGCCTACGCCGACTACCGTGAACTGTTGGCCGACCCGGATGTCGAGGCCGTGTCCATCTGCTCCCCCAACTTCCTGCATCACGAGATCGCCATGGCCGCCATCGAGGCGGGCAAGCCCTTCTGGATCGAGAAGCCCATGGGGGTCAGCGCCCAGCAGTCCAAGGAGATCGCCCAGGCAGCCCAGGCCGCCGGCCTCGTGAGCGCCGTCGGCTTCAACTACCGCCACACCCCGGCCATCGAGTACATGCGCCACCTGGTGCGCTCGGGCGAGCTGGGCCGCATCACCAACGTGCGCGTGTGGTTCATCGCCGACTACAACGCCTCCCCCATGGGCCCGCTGACCTGGCGGGCCTCGCGGGAGAAGGCGGGCGCCGGCGTCGTCCCCGACCTCATGAGCCACGGGGCGGACCTCGCCCAGTACGTCGTCGGGCGGATCGCCTCGGTCTCGGCGGCCACCGGCACCTTCATCACCGAGCGCCCCATCCCCACGAAGATGGGCATCGGCCACTCCGGCTTCGAGATCGGCGATGAGGTCGGCCCCGTGGAGAACGAGGACTACGTCGCCATGCTCGTGCGCTTCGACGACGGCGTCATCGGCACCATGGAGTCCTCCCGCGTGTCGGTGGGACCGCGCGCCGAGTACGTCGTCGAGGTCTACGGCACGCGGGGATCGGCCCGCTGGAACTTCGAGCGCCTCAACGAGCTCGAGGTCTGCGCGGGCATCGACGGCGGCCCCACCCACGGCTACACCCGGGCCATGGCGAACCCCGCGTGGGGCCAGTGGCACCGCTACCAGCCGGCCATCGGCACCTCCATGGGCTTCGACGACATGAAGTCGATCGAGGCCGCCCAGTTCATCGAGTCCATCACCACCGGCTCCCAGATCGCCCCCTCGGCGGCAGACGCCTGGTGCGCCGCGGAGGTCGATGAGGCCATCGTCGCCTCCGCCGCCGACGGCCAGTGGCACGAGGTGGCGCGAGTCGACGGCGCGACGACCTTCGACCGCTGACCCGCTCCCCCAGACCCCCGGCGGCCCTCCGCCGGCGGCTCCCCGGTCCCCGGCATCGTCGCCGGGCCGGGAGCCACCCGGGCGATCCCGCCCATGTCTCGATCCCACGGCGCACTCGCCGATCATCCAAGGAAGCCATCCATGAGTCAGACCAGTAGCGACCTCTCCCTCAGGGGCATCACCAAAGACCAAATACGCCAGGCGGTGGCCGAAACCCCGCCATCGGGCAAGCACCGCGGCATCGGCGCCGTAGCGGCCGTCGCCACCCTGGGCTCCCTCCTCTTCGGCTATGACACCGGCGTCATCTCCGGGGCACTGCCCTACATGTACATGCCCCACGACGCCGCCGGGCTCCAGCTCACCAGCGGCCAGGAGGGCGCGATCGGCGGCACGCTGCTCATCGGCGCGGCTCTCGGCGCGCTCTTCGGCGGGCGCCTGTCCGACCGCTACGGGCGCCGGCACAACATCACGATCCTGGCCATCGTCTTCCTCCTGGGAGCGCTCGGCACGGCCACCGCGCCCAGCATCTGGCTGATGTACGTCGCCCGCTTCATCCTGGGCTTGGCCGTCGGCGGCGCCTCCGCCACCGTGCCGGTCTACCTGGCCGAGACCGCGCCCAAGCGCATCCGCGGCTCCATCGTCGCCATCGACCAACTCATGATCGTCACTGGCCAGCTCCTCGCCTTCGCCATGAACGCCGCCATCAGCGCGGCCCGCGGCGGCCCGAGGATCACCGTCGAGGCCGACCCCTCGGGCTCTGGTCTGGTCAGCCTCGGCGAGCAGTCCTTCGACAACCTCGCCCACCTCCAGGCCTCCCAGGGCGGGCCGCTGTCATCGGCCGAGTACCACGAGTTCCTCAACCAGCTCGTCATCTCCCACGGCAACGGCGAGACCTGGCGCTACATGCTCGTCCTGTGCTCCATCCCGGCCGTCGCGCTGTGGATCGGCATCCGCCTCATGCCCGAGTCCTCCCGCTGGTACGTGGCCAAGGAGCGCCTGTACGACGCCATCGGCTCCCTCAAGCGGGTGCGCGACGAGTCCAAGGACGGCCCGCTCGAGGACGAGCTCATGGAGATCGCCGAGGCCCGCCAGCACGAGTTGGAGATCCAGTCCAAGCGCCTGGGTCTGGGCTACGTGTGGAGCACCCCCTGGCTGCGCAAGCTCATGTTCGTCGGCATCTTCCTGGCGATCGTCAACCAGACCACGGGCGTCAACACGGTCATGTACTACGCGCCCAAGGTCCTGGAGTACGCCGGCATGTCCTCCTCCTCGGCGATCATCGCCCAGGTGGCCAACGGCGTCATGAGCGTCATCGGCTCGGCGATCGGTATCTGGCTCATCATGCGCTTCCGCCGCCGCCAGATCCTCATCGCCGATGTCACCGGCGTCGGCATCTGCCTGCTGGGCATCGCCGCCACCTTCACCCTGTTCATCGCCCCCCACATGGACAACGGCACGCGCCCGCCGTCCTGGGCGGCCTTCCTCATCCTGGGCCTGATGTCGGTGTTCATGCTCATCGTCCAGTCCTCCAACGGGACCGTCGTGTGGACGATGCTCGGCGAGATCTTCCCCGCCAACGTCCGCGGCATCATGAACGGCACCGCCGTGTTCTGCATGTGGATCGCCAACGCGATCATCACCTGGACCTTCCCGCACATGATGGAGACCCTCGGCGGCGGGATCACCTACACGATCTACGGCGTGCTCAACCTCGTCATCGCGCTCATCCTGCTCAAGATGATGCCGGAGACCTCCGGCAAGTCCCTGGAGCAGATCGAGCACGAGATGGAGGAGCGCTACTCCTGACGGCCCCACGGCCGCCAGAAGCCCCTACAATTGTCCTGACAATGCGGCACGCCCGCCGCGGCGGGCTCGCGAGGCCCTCCTCGCGAGCCCGCCCGGGCACCACCGACGGCGCCCGGGAGCATCACCATGCGAAAAGGAGCAATGATGTCCTTCACCCTCGACCCCGCCACCGCCATCACCGACCCCCATGGCATCACCTGGGGCATGCACCCCATCACCTGGCGCAATGACGACATCCCCGAGGTCGGCGCCTTCAACACCCTGGAGGACATGCTCCTCGACCTGGCCGACACCGGCTACCGGGGCACCGAGTGCGCCGGCTTCTTCCCGCCCAAGGAGGTGGTCAAGGCCGCGGCCGAGGCCCGGGGGATCAAGATCGTCGCCCAGTGGTTCTCCTCCTTCATCGTTCGCGACGGCGTCGAGGCCGTCATCCCGGATTTCGAGGCCACCTGCTCCTACCTGGAGTACCTGGGCGCCACCCGCGTGGTGGTCTCCGAGCAGACCGGCTCGGTGCAGGGCAAGCGCGACGTCTGCATCTTCACCAACAAGCCCACCTTGACCGACGAGGAATGGGACGTCCTGGCCGACGGCCTCAACCGCCTGGGCGACATCGCGCACGCCCACGGCCTGGAGCTCGTCTACCACCACCACCTTGGCACCGTCGTCCAGACCAAGGCTGAGACGATCCGCCTCATGGAGGCCACCGACCCGGCCAAGGTCTCCCTCCTGTTCGACACCGGGCACGCCTACGTGGGCGACGGCGATGTCATGGGCCTGCTCGAGGCCTGCATCGACCGCATCAAGCACGTCCACTTCAAGGACGTGCGCCCCGAGAAGATGGCCGAGTCCAAGGCCGCCGACCGCTCCTTCCTCGACTCCTTCCTGGCCGGGATGTTCACCGTGCCCGGGGATGGCACGATCGACTTCACTGAGCCCTACCGCTTCCTCGTGGACCACGGCTACGACGGCTGGATCCTCGTCGAGGCCGAGCAGGACCCGGCCATCGCCAACCCGCTGGAGTACGCCCGCAAGGCGCGCGCCTATATCGAGAGCACGCTGCTGAAGGCGTGATCCCGCCCCGAGGCCGCGCCAAAGGCCCCGGGTCCCGCCTCCGCGCCGGCCGCGCTGATCGCGCCGGCCGCGCCCCCTGACGGCGCCCCCATCCGGACAGTGGATGGGGGCGCCGTCGTCGCCGTGGCGCCCACGGCCCCAGCTAGACTGCTGTGGCACGCAGCCGCCAGTCAGGAGCCCTATGAGCCCGCACGCCGCCACGCAGAGCGATATCGCGCTGGCCGCGGGTGTCTCCCGCTCGCTGGTCTCCCTGGCCCTCGCCGGATCGCCGAAGGTGGCCCGCCACACGCGCGAGCGCATCGAGGAGGTGGCCCGGGACATGGGCTACCGCGTCAACGTGGCGGCCTCCTCGCTGGCGCGGCAGAGTTCGTCGATCATCGGGCTGGTGCTGCCCAACCTGCGCAACGCCTTCTTCGAGCGCATGGCCAGATGCCTCAACGAGGCGGCCTCCCAGCGGGGCATGACGCTGTTCGTCACCGTGGGCTCGGAGGACCCCGTGGCGCTCCACCGGGCGATCGACTCCCTCCTGGGCGTGCGGGTGGCGGGGATCGCGATGGTCTCGCCGTGGCTGCCCGGCCAGGACGTGGTGGCCGTGGGCGAGGAGGTCGCCACCTGCGTCATCGGGCGAAGGAGCCCCGGCGGCAGGATCGACGCCGTGCACATCGATGAGCGGGCGGCGGCCGGGCTCGTCGTGGCCCACCTGCGCGAGCGGGGGGCGTCGTCCCTCGCCTACGTGCGCCCCCGGACGGGCGAGGCGACCTCCCGCCTTGAGAGGGAGGCCGCCCTGGCCGACGCCGCGCGGGAGGCGGGCCTGCCACTGGCCGTCTACGGCTGCGCCGACGAGGCGGGGCCCGCCGTGCGGGCCGCCGAGAGCACGCATCCCGAGCCACTGGGCCTGGTCATGCACAACGACGTCCTGGCGATCGACGCCGTCGCCGCCCTGCGCACCGCGCGGCGCGGCCAGGACGCCCCCGTGCTCATCGCCTCCTACGACAACACCTACCTGGCCCAGCGTGAGGAGTTCTCACTGACGAGCGTCAACCAGCCCGAGGCCGTCATGGCGGCTCGGGCCATTGAACTCATCTGCCAGCGGGCGGGACTGGGGGCCCAGGCCCCCCTGGCCGACGACGAGCCGGCGCGCAGCGTCGTCCTGACCCCCACCCTCGCCATCCGCTCCTCCTCGGCGCGCTAGCGCGTGGCGGGCACGCCGCCCGGCGGAGCCTCACCCATGTCCGGACAAAAGATCAGACCTCCGGCCGCGCCCTTGACACCCAATGACGCCGGTGAAAGCATTACCCCTACCGATTCACGCGCGTGAACCATGGGGATCCCCGCACCGGCGAGATCTCCATCCGCATCCGTCAATGAAGACAGGAAGGCAGCCCCATGAGCGCTTCACCCGCCTCGCTGTCCGTCGCCGTCATCGGCGCGGGCATGGCCGGCACCACCCACGCCAACGCGTGGCGCCAGGTCGGCACCGTCTACGACCTCGGCCTGCCCAAGGTCCGCCTGGCCGCCATCGCCGACGCCTACGAGCCCTTCGCCGTCGACGCCGCCGAGCGCTACGGCTACGAGAAGGCCGTCACCGACTGGCGCGACATCGTCGACGACCCCAGCATCGACATCGTGTCCATCGTGGTGGGCAACGCCCTGCACCGCAAGATCGCCGAGGCCCTCATCAAGGCCGGCAAGCACGTCCTGTGCGAGAAGCCCCTCGCCGACACCCTCGACGCCGCCAAGGCGATGGCCCAGGCCGAGGCCGCCCATCCCGAGGTCGTCACCTCCACCGGGTTCACCTACCGCCGCAACGCCGCCGTGGCCGAGATCAAGAAGCTGGTCGCCACCGGGCACCTGGGCGAGATCAACCACATCAACGCCCGCTACTGGTGCGACTACGGATGCGACCCCTCCACCCCCATGGCCTGGCGCTACTCCGGCCCCATGGGCTCGGGCGCCCTGGGCGACGTCGGCTCCCACCTCATCGACACCGCGGAGACCATCTGCGGCCGCCTCGTATCCGTCTCCGGCGGGGCCCTGCTCACCGCCATCAAGGAGCGCCCGGTGGCCAAGGGCCACGTCACCCGCGGCACCGCCCTGGACGACTCCGACGCTGAGATGGCCCCCGTGACCAATGATGACGTGGCCTCCTTCACCGGCGTCTTCGAGAACGGCGCCGTGGGGACCTTCTCGGCCTCGCGCATCGCCTGGGGCATGCCCAACGCCATGATGATCGACGTCCACGGCTCACGCGGCCGCGCCTCCTGGGACCTGGCCCGCACCGGCGAGATCATGGTCGATGACGCCTCGGCCCCCGCTGGGCTCTCCGGCCCGCGCCAGGTGCTGGTCAACCCCACCTTCCCCTACTTCGAGCGCGGCTCCTCCATGGCCTTCGGCGGAGTGGGTCTGACCCAGATCGAGCAGTTCACCTACCAGGCCCACGCCTTCCTCCAGCAGGTCGCCGGCGTCACCGGCGAGGGCGCCCTGCCGCCCTGCGCGACCTTCGCCGACGGCTACCGCGAGATGCTCATCGCCGACGCCGTCGCCCGCTCCGCCGCCAACGGCGGCGCCGCGGTGGACGTCTCAGCCTTCTGAGCCCCGCCCGGCCCCCACCCACCCCTTGATCGAAGGAGATCACCCGCCATGGCACTCAACTACGGCGCCTACACCGCCTGCCTGTCCGACCGCCCCCTGACCGCCGCCCTCGATGTCCTCAAGGAGGCGGGGCTCACCGGCGCGGAGGTCAACGTCGGGGGCTTCATCCCCTCGCCCCACTGCCCCGTGGACGCCCTTCTCGCCTCGAAGGCCGCCCGGGAGGACTACCTCGGGATCTTCGCCGAGCGCGGCATGAGGCTCTCGGGCCTCAACACCTCCGGCAACCCCACCTCACCGCTGCCCAACGAGGGCCTCAAGCACGCCGAGGACATCCGCAACGCCATCCGCCTGGCCGGGGCGCTGGGCGTGAGGGAGATCGTCACGATGTCCGGCACGCCGGGCACCGACGCCACCGCCAGGTACCCCACCTGGGTGGTCAACCCCTGGAACGGCATCGACATGGAGATCCTGGACTACCAGTGGGGCGTCGTCGTGCCCTTCTTCAAGGAGATCGACGCCCTGGCCCGGGACAACGACGTGCAGGTCTGCCTGGAACTCCACCCGCGCAACCTCGTGTTCAACGTGCCCTCCTTCGAGAGGCTCATCGAGGAGACCGGGGCCACCAACATCAAGGTGAACATGGACCCCTCGCACCTCTTCTGGCAGCAGATGGACCCCATCGCGGCCACCAAGCGCCTGGGCGAACTCGTCGGGCACGTCCACGCCAAGGACACCAAGATCTTCCCCGGCGCCGCCTACCGCGGCGTGCTCGACACCGACTTCGGCCACGTCGCCGCCGATGCCGAGGGCAGGGTCCCGGTCGCCTACGGCTACTGGTGCAACGCCTGGCCCCAGGACCCGGCCTGGCGCTTCGTCGCCCTCGGCCTGGGCCACGACACCGACTACTGGGCCGAGTTCCTGCGCGCCATCGAGCAGGTCGACCCGGAGATGAACGTCAACATCGAGCACGAGGACGCCGAGTACGGCAACGTGGAGGGCCTCAGGCTCTCCGCCACGAACCTCCTGGCGGCCGCTGCCAAGCTCTGACGGCGCCATGACCAGGGCGTAGTGTCCTGCTCGATCCCCTATCAACCCTTTCTCACCCGACGGCGGGCCGGCCATGCGCGACGCACTCCTCCTCCCCCAGGCGCTCATGGCCGCGCCCGCCGCGGCCCTCCCCGACGCCGTCACCCTGGGGCCGGCGCCGGCCTGGGCCCTGCTCATCGTCAGCGCCCTGCTCGTGGGCCTGTCCAAGACCGCCCTGCCCGGCGTCACCACGATCGCCGTGGCCATGCTCGCCCAGGTGCTCCCCGCCAAGGAGTCCACGGGCGTCATGCTCCTGCTGCTCCTGGCCGGGGACCTTCCCGCCATCTGGGCCTATCGCCGCGACGCCGACGCCACCATGCTCAAGCGGCTCGTGCCGGCCGTCGCCTTCGGCGTGCTGATCGGCGCCCTGTTCCTGCGCGTGGCCTCCGACGCCCTCATGCGCCGCGTCATCGGCTGGGCGCTCATCATCCTCATCGTCATCACCCTCGCCCAGCGCGGGCGCGGTCGGCGCCAAGGCGACCCCACGCCTCGGGCCACGAGCGCGGGAGTATCACCGGGGGACGGCACGGGCTCGGCCTCCCGGGCCGGCTCCTCGCCCATTGCCCGCATGGTTCACGGGGCGCTCGCGGGCTTCTCCACGATGGTGGCCAACGCGGGCGGGCCCGTCACGAGCCTGTACTTCCTGGCCTGCCGCTACCCGGTCAAGGCCTTCCTGGGCACGACCGCCTGGTTCTTCTTCCTGGTCAACCTCACCAAGCTCCCCTTCAGCATCGCCCTGGGGATCATCCATGCGGACGCCCTGGCGCTCGTGGCGGTCCTCATCCCGGCGGTGCTGGTGGGAGCCCTGGCCGGCAGGCCCCTGGCCGACCGCATGCCGCAGCGCGTTTTCGACCCCATCGTCATGGCCCTCACCGTCGTCGCGGCCCTCCCCCTCGTCGTCTGATCCCCCGTCCCGGCCGCATGAGCGGCCTGTGGGTGTTCCCACAGCCGCAGGGGCGCGCGCTCAAGGGTCTTTGGTCGCCCTCGGGCACGGAGAGGGGCACAATCGGTCATGAGCGCCGGCCGCCGCCCGGCGCCGCTCGACGTCGAGATGAGAGAAGGACCAGCACCGTGGCGCGCAGCATCTACATCGCATCCCCCAACGCAGGAACCGGCAAGTCGACCGTGGCCCTCGGCCTGGTCAACGTGCTTGCCAAGGTCGTCGCCAAAGTCGGCGTCTTCCGCCCCTTCGTGGACTCGCGCGCCGAGCACCCCTTCCTCGACCTCCTCCTGACCCACTCCGGCTCCTCGATGCCCGCCGAGCAGTGCATCGGCGCCACCTGGGACGAGTTCCACGCCGACCCCGAGGGGGCGCTGCCCCGGATCGTCGACGCCTACCGCGCCGTCGCCCGCGAGCACGACGTCGTCATCATCGACGGCTCCGACTTCACCGACGTCGCGGGCAACCCGGAGCTGTCCTTCAACGCGCGCGTCGCCGCCAACATCGGCGCCCCCATGCTCCTGGTCGTCTCCGGCGCCGGGGCCCCCGAGGATGTTCGGGCCAGCGTCGAGGTCTCCATGGCGGAGATCTCCGACAACCTCGCGCGCACCGCCGCCGTCCTGGCCAACCGCTGCCCCGAGGCCTCCCGCCAGGCGATCGCCGAGGCCCTGGGCGGCATCGAGGGCGTCACCGCCTCCACCCTCCCCGAGGTGCCCCTCCTGTCCGCCCCCTCGGTCGGGGAGATCCTGGGCGCGGTGGACGGCACCCTCATCTCCGGGGATCCCGCCCTGCTGGGGCGCGAGGCGGAGTCCGTCCTCATCGGGGCCATGGACGTCTCCCACCTCCTGGACCACCTCAAGGAGGGCCAGCTCGTCATCGTGCCGGCCGACCGCTCGGCCGTGCTCATCTCCCTGGCGGCCGCCCAGGCCTCCTCCACCTTCCCCACGCTGTCGGGCCTCGTGCTCAACGGCGGCTTCGACGTCGCCCCGCACGCCCTGAGCATCGTCAAGGGCCTCGGGCTGACCCTGCCGATCATCACCTCGCCCTTGGACACCTACGCCGCCGCCTCAGCGGCCGGCTCGGTCAAGGGCTACCTGGCCACCGCCTCGAAGCACAAGTTGGACGTGGCCATCACCGCCTTCGAACAGGAGGCCGACATCGCCTCCCTCATGGCGGCCCTCGAGGTCGAGCCCTCCGACGTCGTCACCCCCATCATGTTCCAGGCCGAACTGGTGGAGCACGCCAAGGCCCGCACCACGACGATCGTCCTGCCCGAGCCCGACGACGACCGCGTCCTGGAGGCCGCCGACGCCATCCTGCGCCGGGGCATCGCCGCCATCGTCCTGCTCGGCGATGAGACCATGGTCCGCTCGCGCGCCGCCGAGCTCGGCCTGGACATCTCCGGGGCGCGCGTCATCTCGCCCTCGGACCCCGAGCTGCTGGAGAAGTACGCCGCCGAGTTCGCCCGCCTGCGCGCCAAGAAGGGCGTCACCCTGGAGCAGGCCCGGGAGAAGGTGCAGGACGTCTCCTACTTCGGCACCATGATGGTCCACATGGGGGACGCCGACGGCATGGTCTCCGGCGCCGCCCACACCACCGCCCACACGATCGTCCCCTCCTTCCAGATCATCAAGACCAAGCCGGGGACCTCCATCGTCTCCTCGGTCTTCCTCATGCTGCTGGAGGACCGCGTGCTTGTCTACGGCGACTGCGCCGTCAACCCCGAGCCCACCGCCGAGCAGCTCGCCGACATCGCCATCTCCAGCGCGCAGACGGCCCGCCAGTTCGGCGTTGAGCCGCGCGTGGCGATGCTGTCCTTCTCCACCGGGACCTCCGGCCAGGGCGCGGACGTGGACAAGGTCCGCGAGGCCACCGAACTGGTGCGTGCCAAGGCGCCCGAACTCGCCGTCGAGGGCCCCATCCAGTACGACGCCGCCATCGACCCGACGGTCGCGGCGAAGAAGGCCCCTGGCTCGGCGGTGGCCGGCAAGGCCACGGTCTTCATCTTCCCGGACCTGTCCAGCGGCAATATCGGCTACAAGGCCGTGCAGCGCTCATCGGGCGCCGTCGCCGTTGGCCCGGTCCTCCAGGGCCTCAACAAGCCCGTCAACGACCTGTCCCGCGGGGCGCTGGTCGAGGACATCATCAACACCGTGGCTATCACCGCGGTCCAGGCCCAGGGCTGACCGGCCCGTCGCGGCCTCCCCTCCCCTCTCCCCCCTACGAAAGGTAGACATGACCACCCGAACCGTCCTCGTCATCAACTCCGGCTCCTCCTCCATCAAGTACCAGCTCGTCGATCCGGACTCCGGGGTCTCCCTGGCCTCCGGCCTCGTCGAGCGCATCGGCGAGCCCGAGGGCGCCATCAAGCACAAGCACGGCGAGGACGTCACCGAGCTGATCGGGCCCGTGGCCGATCACGGCGCCGGCCTGACCGAGGTGCTGCGCCTCTTCGATGAGAAGGGCCCCACGCTCGCCGAGGCGAACATCGTGGCCGTGGGCCACCGTGTCGTCCAGGGCGGCAAGCACTTCTCCGGCCCGGCGCTCATCGACGACGAGGTCGTGGCCACCATCGAGAGGCTCGTGCCGCTCGGCCCCCTGCACAACCCCGCCCACCTCAAGGGCATCGAGGTGGGCCGCGAGCTCCTCTCCGAGGTTCCGCACGTCGCCGTCTTCGACACCGCGTTCTTCCAGGACCTGCCCGAGGAGGCCGCCCGCTACGCCCTCAACCGGGAGGTCGCCGACGCCTACGAGATCCGCCGCTACGGCGCCCACGGCACCTCCCACCAGTACGTCTCCGGCGTCGTCGCCGACATGCTGGGCCGCGACGACCTCAAGCAGGTGGTCCTCCACCTGGGCAACGGGGCCTCCGCCTCCGCCGTCGTGGCCGGGCACGCCAAGGACACCTCCATGGGCCTGACCCCGCTGGAGGGCCTCGTCATGGGCGGGCGCACCGGGGACATCGACCCCGCCGCCGTCTTCCACCTGGCCCGCGTGGCCGGCAAGAGCGTGGACGAGATCGACCACCTCTTCAACCGCGAGTCCGGCATGAAGGGCCTGGTCGGGGACAACGACATGCGCGCGGTCCGGGCCCGCATCAACGCCGGGGAGCCCCAGGCCCGCGAGGCCATGGACATCTACCTGCACCGCCTGGTCAAGTACGTCGGCGCCTACACCGCCGTCATGGGCGGCCTTGAGGCCCTCACCTTCACCGCGGGCATCGGCGAGAACGACGCCAACCTCCGCGCCGAGCTCTGTGAGCGCCTGGCCCACATGGGAATCAAGATCGACGGCGAGGCGAACGCCCTCCGCTCGGATGAGGCGCGTATCATCTCAACTCCGGAATCCACTGTCACCGTACTCGTGGTTCCCACCAACGAGGAGCTCGCGATCGCGCGCCAAGCGATGACCCTGGTTCAAGGCTGATCTGAGGCCTCCCTGGCGCCGCCAGTAGCGCTCCTCGAATGGGCCCGGTCGCAGCTCCCCGCTGCGGCCGGGCCTCCTGCTTCCCACCGGGTGCCCGGCCCGCATGCGACCGCGCGGGATCCCTCACGCGAGCGCCGTCGGGCGCCGGGGCCCTCAGAAGAGCGTGCCGCGCTCGGCGCGCAAGCGGGCGCGTCGGGCGGCCGTGGCACCGGGCACCGCGGTGGGCGCCTCGGTGGGTGCCGCAGAGGCGCCGGCGGCCGCCCGGGGGGCGCCATCGGCGCCGGGCGCGCCAGTAGGCC
>NZ_VWPG01000006.1:0-150008 GCF_009829695.1 Actinomyces sp. zg296 | reverse complement strand
TGTCGTGACCCCCCATGGTGGATGGTCCCTGACTTCACAGGCTGAATCAGCCTTTCGGCAACCGGTCCCGTTCCCGGGGGCGCGTCAGGCCTGAAAAATGGGTCGCTTCCCTGATCAGCGGTCACCAACGCGTCGCGCGACAAGGGGTGGCTCAGGCCCCGAGAATCACTCGATAAGCAAAGGGCCCCGGGGGTCCCGGTGGCGGGGCCCTTGAGGACTCGGTGGTAGGGGCCTGGGGGGGGCGCGGTGGTGAGGGCCCGGCCCCCCTTTTTTGTTGCCCCGCTTTGCCGCCCCGCGCCCGGCAAGAGGGCCTAAAGAGTGGCCGGCACCCCGCCCACCCGGGGGCTCCAGGCGAGAGCCTGGGCCCGGGGATACCGCCTGCCCCCGGGGATACCGTCTCGGCCCGGCGTTGCGCCCTCATTCTCGCAGTTTGAGGCCGTATCACGGGGGTGAGGCGGTATCCCGGGGGTGAGACGGTTTCTGCGGGGTGGGGCGGTATCCCGGGGGTGAGGCGGGGGTGGGGGGCAGACGGTATCCCGGGGGGGCTCGTGCTCGTCCGTGCTGGCCCGTGCTCGCTCGTGGGCCGGGGGCCGCCCACACCGGGCACCGCAGCGCCGCAGCAGCCAACCGCGCTGCTCCACAGCCCATTCAAGTCTTGACACCGTCTGTGGCGGGGGCAACAATGATCCCACCTAAATCGAATTAGGCAGGAGGTCAACGATGACTCAGCTGTCCCGACGCGGACTGCTGACCGGCGCCGTGGGGGTGGGCTCAGCGGCTCTCCTCGGCAGTCAGTGGTCGCGTCTCATCGGAGCGGACATCCCCGGGCGGTACGACAACTCACTGTCGATCGCGATCCTGGGGACCAACCAGGACGCGGCCGCCCGCAAGTCCCTCGTCGACGCTTTCAACGCCCAGCATCCCGATATCCCCGTCCAACTCCAGGCGGTCCAGGGCGCCGACTGGGCGGACTTCTTCGCCAAGATCCTCACCATGGTGGCGGCCGGCACGCCGCCGGACGTGTGCGTCGTGGCGACCGAAGGAGCCCAGCTCTTCGCCGAGAGGCTGGCCGAGCCCCTTGACGCCTACATCCAGCGCGACGCCGCCGAGGTCAAGAACTACTTCGAGGACGTCCACCCGAGCCTCATCGAGGCGTTTATGTACAAGGGCTCCCTCTACCAGATGCCCATCGACTTCAACGCCGCGAACATCTACCTCAACACCGCCGCGATGGAGCGCGCGGGTGTGGCCTACCCCGCCGCCGATTGGACCCACGAGGACTTCCTGGCGATGGCGCGGCGGATGAAAAGGGCCTCAGGCACGGGATTCATCCCGTTCTACTGGACCAACCGGCTGTGGGGAGGAGTGGTGCCGTGGCTCTACGCCAATGACACCAGCTTCCTCACGGAGAAGAAGGCCAGCGGTGGCCAGTGGCTCTGGCAGCAGTTCTACCCGGGCCAGGAGGACGCCTATTCCGGTGGCTATCTCTGGGAGGGCTCGAACGCCTCCGACCCCCGTGTGGCCGAGTCCTTCGAGTTCCTGCGCGCGGTCGTGGAGGAGGGCCTGGGCACCAGCCCCGCCCAGGGCGGAGGCAACGAGCTCGTCGGGCAGTTCTCGGGAGGCTCCATCGGAATGACGCCGGCGGGCGGCTACTGGGTCCAGGGCCTGTCGGAGGCCGGGCTCGCACCGGAGGACTACGACGTCGCCTATTTCCCCAAGGGGCGCTCTCAGCGCCACCAGTTCGGCGCGGCCGGTTACGCCATCCTCAAGACCTCCAAGCGCAAGGACGAGGCCTGGGAATGGGTGAAGTTCTGCACCTCCCTGGAGGGCATGAAACTGGCGTTCACCAAGCCCGACACCACGCCTACTCGGCGGTCGATGTGCGACGAGGCCCTCTACGCGGGCAAGGGGCCAGCCCACTGGAAGGTCTTCTACGACACCCTCGACCAGCACCCCTGCGCGCCCATCCCCGCGCCGCCGCAGCAGGCCGCCGTGGAGACCGCGCTCATCAAGAACGTCCTGGGCGCGGTGACCGGCTCGGCCGCTGCCCTGCCCGGCGCCCTGGAGCGACTCGACGCCGACCTCACCCGAGCCCTGGAGTCATGACATGCAACGGAAAGTCCTGATCTGGTTGTTCCTCGCGCCCACGGTGATCGGTCTGGGCATCTTCAGCTTCCTGCCGATCCTCGCCTCGATCGGCCTGGCCTTCTTCTCATGGGACATCATCACGCCCCCGAAGTTCGTCGGCCTGGACAACTTCGCCAGCATCGCCGCCGACCCGACGATCCGAGTCTCCTTCCTCAACACCATCGGCTTCGTCGTCGTCGCCGTGACCCTGCAACTCGCGGTCGCCCTGGGGCTGGCGGTCCTCGTCAATACGAGGATGCCCAGCATGGCCAGGTCCTTCTTCCGCTCGGTGCTCTTCTTCCCCCTCATCCTGTCCGCGGCCTCGGTCTCCATCATCATGACCTACTTGTTCAATGAGAACTTCGGCCTGGTCAACCACCTGCTCTCCATGCTCGGCGTCGCCAACGTCCCCTGGCTGACCTCCACCAGAGGGGCCATGGTGGTCGTCGTCCTGGTCTACGTGTGGCAGAACTTCGGGTTCTCGTTCCTGTTGTTCCTCGGCGGGCTCTCCTCCATCCCCAAGGATGTCTACGAGGCCGCCCAAGTCGACGGCGCCACGGGCTGGAAGCAGTTCTGGCGGATCACCTTCCCACTGGTCAGCCCCACAACCCTGGTCGCCTCCGTCATGGCGATCATCTCCGCCCTGCAGATCTTCGACCAGCCCTACGTCCTCACGCGAGGAGGCCCGGGGGACTCCACCCGCACCGCGGTCATGGTGATCTACGAGTCGGCGTTCAAACAGCTTCAGTTCGGCAGGGCCTCCGCGATCGGGATGATCCTGACCATCGTCATCATGCTGGTGACAGCCTTGCAGTTCCGCCTGTCCCGACGTTTCGTGTTCTACGGCTGAGGAGCCTGACCCATGAAGAAACTCGCCACCTACGCAGTTCTCGGCCTTGCGAGCCTGGTCACCCTCGCCCCAGTGATCTGGACGGTCCTGGCCTCGATGCGGCCACCCGCAGAGTCGCTATCTGCCGACGGCTCCATCATCCCCAGCTCCTTCGATCTCTCCTCCTACTCGGCGGTGTTCGAGAAGGTCGACATGTGGCTGCTCATCCTCAACTCGGTGCTCGTCACCGGCGCGATCGCCCTCGGGCAGATGCTCTCGGCCGCGATGGCCGGGTACGTCTTCGCCCGGTTCGAGTTCCGGGGCAAGAAGATGCTGTTCGCCTTCATCCTCGCTACGATGATGGTGCCGATGCAGGTCACGATCGTGCCGGTGTTCATGCTGATCCGGGGCATGCACCTGGCCGATACCCTCGTCGCCCTCATCCTCCCGGCCATTCCCACGGCCTTCGGGACCTTCCTCATGCGCCAGTACTTCCTCGGGCTTCCCGCGGAGCTGGGGGAAGCGGCCGAGCTCGACGGCGCGGGGCCGTGGCGCACCTTCCGCTCCATCTACGCCCCCCTGGCGATGCCGGGAATGGCGATCGTGGGGATCCTGGCCTTCAATTTCCACTGGAATGAGTTCTTCCGCCCCCTGATCCTCGAGATCAGCGAGAAGAACTTCACCCTTCCCCTGGGACTGGTATCCCTCCAGGGCAATATGGGCACGGGGTCCGTGGCCACGGTCCTGGCGGGTGTCGTGATCTCAATGATCCCCGCGTTCCTCGTCTTCGCCTTCGGGCAGCGCACGCTGCGCGAGGGGCTGACGGCGGGATCGCACCGATGAGGAGGACTGGAACAATGGCCGCCGCCACCACGAGCTACCACCTGCGCCCTGCGAGGGGATGGCTCAACGACCCCAACGGCATCACCCGCGTCGACGGCGTCTGGCACGTGTTCTACCAACACAACCCACTCGCCCCCGCCCACGGCCACATCTCCTGGGGCCACGCCACCAGCAGGGATCTGGCCCACTGGGAGGATGAGCCCATCGCCTTCTCACCGACGCCCGGCGGGCCCGACTCCTTCGGCTGCTGGTCGGGGGTGTTCGTGCCCGGGCACGACCGGCCCGCCGTCGCGTACTCCGGAGTCGTGGACTCCTCGGCCGTCTCAACGATCTGCCTGCGCTGGGGCAGCCCCGACCTGCGCGACTGGGGGCCGCCGGTCGTCGTAGGGCGCACCCCGAGCTCCGACGGCATCGTCATCATGCGCGACCCGTACGTGCTGGAGCACCAGGGCCGCCGGCTGGCGGTGCTCGGGGCGGGTCTGGCCGACGGCGGCCCCGCCATCGCCCTGTTCGACCGCGAGTGCGAGACCGACTGGCGCTACATCGGGTTGCTCGTCGACGACGACCCCCTGCTCAGGCGGATCGGGAGCGCCGACATATGGGAGTGCCCCCAGTTGTTCCCGCTCGGCGGGCGCTGGGTCCTGATCGTCTCCCTCAACCACCAGGGGCGGCTGTGCGAGGTCGTCGCCGCCATTGGCGACCTCGTGGAGAGGGACGGTCGGCTCCGCTTCATCGCCGAGAGCGCTCACATCCTCGACGACGGCGCCGATCTCTACGCCCCGCAGGTCGCGCTCACGGATGCCGATCCGCTTCTCCTCGGCTGGGTGCGCCAGCCGGACCAGGACCCAGCGGTACGCGACCACTCGGGTTGCCTCAGTCTTCCCCGACGCCTGTCGTTGGCCGGCGGCGAGGTCCGCTCCAGGATCGATCCGGGCGCGGCCACCGCCCTCATCGGGGATGCCAGCGCGCTACCGGCTGGGCGGACCGTGCTCGCCGATCGGCGCTGGGCGATCGACGTCCTCGGGGACGGCGCGCGGCTCAGCCACCCCGCCCGGGGGGTGGTCGACCTGTCCCCAGGGGACCAGGTCTGGGTCGACGGCGCCGTGCTCGAGCTCTACCGCCATTCGGGGATCCCCGCGACATGGAGGCATGACGAGCCATGGGAGCTGCGCTGCGCCACCGATGGGACCGCCAGGGCCCAGGCCATCATCCCGCGAGTCCCCTGAGGGCCTCGCGCAGGAGCCGCCGACTCGACGGCGATCGTCACGGCCGGGGCGGCGCCGTCGAGCCGCGGACCATGACAGGGCACTCCAGGACGCGATGGGACGGGCCGGGCGCCTCCCCCCGGACAGCCTCCAAGGCCATCGCGACCGAGGTGGAGCCCATGAGGGCGTGGGGGAGGGCGACAGTGGTCAGCGGCGGGACGAGGCTCTCCGCCAGCGCCTCCTGATCGTCGAAGCCGATAATCGACAGATCATCGGGAACCGGGAGCCCCAGGCGCGCGGCCGCCAGCAGCGCCCCGGCCGCGACTCGGTCACAGGCGGCGAAGAGCGCCGTCGGCCGCTCCGACTCCGGCAGGCCGAGGGCCTCCATCGCGGCGGTGTAGCCATCGTCGATCATCCACCCCCGGCCGACGAGCCGGGCATCGATCCCCCTGCGCTCGGCCGCGGCCCGGAACGCGCGCCAGCGGATCGGTCCCGAGACGTTCCCGACGTCGGCCGGCCGCGCGCCGGGGGAGAAGTGCCCTCCCAGCATCGCCACGCGCCGATGGCCAAGGCCCGCCAGATGCTCGAGGGCGGCGGTGGCCCCACCGGCGTCGTCGGGGCTCACCGAGGGCCTGGAGCCGCGGCGCGCGACGCAGTTGGCGAGCACGAGGGGGAGGCGGGACGCCGGGGGCTCATCGAGCTCGGTGAAGCCCATCGTCGCGTAGATGATGGCATCGACCTGGCGGCTCTCCAGGGCCTCGATCGCCTCCGCGGCCCGATCCATGCGGCCACCGAGGTCCATCATGAGCAGGGCCTCGCCGGCGGAGTTGGCCTCCTCAGTGGCCGCGGAGAGGAGCCTTCCCCCGAAGGGCGAGGATGCGAACGCGTCCGTGACCAGCCCGATCGACCTGGTCGAGTTCCGTCGCAGGCTCTGCGCGACATGGTTGGGGCGGTAGCCGAGTTCCTGCGCCGCCCGCAGGACGCGCTCCCGCGTCGCGGGCGAGATATTGCCCTCGTCGCGGCCATTGAGCACGAAGGACACGGCGGTCGTCGACACCCCCGCGGCGGCCGCCACATCCGCGGCGCGAGCACGTGACTGCCTCTCGTTGCCTGTCATGCCCCATATGGCACCAGGGCCCCAACGCGCTGTCAATCCGCCCCGCGCCCCGGCGCCCCATGGGGGACGTGCTCAGCGCCACGCGACTCTCTGGGCCTTCGGGCCCCGCCCGGGCCAGCGGCGTCAGGCAGCATAACGCCGTGAATGAGACGCCTCTCCCTAACGATACTCACGGCCTCCGATCCGGCCTCGACGCCGACAGGCTGATGCAGCAGTCCGAGGTGGTCCTCCACCTCGGCAAGCTTATGCTCGCCGCTGGAGCCGGCTCCTACCGGGTGAAGTCGGCGATGGCCAGGGCCGCCTCTGCCGTCGGCATCGACCGCCACCAGGCCACCGTCACCATGACGGAGCTCGTCACCTCCTCCTACGAGGGGGAGCGCTTCCGCACGGAGGCAGCCGAGGTGCGCCGCGTCGGCGTCAATGTCGATCGGCTCGAAGCGCTGCGCCGCATCGTCCACGATCTGCGCGCGCACGAGCGCGTCGAGGTCCTCGAGGCCAAGCTCACCGAGGTCGAGTCGATGCGCGGGCTGTACGGCCCCATCACCAATGCCCTGGCCTCCGGGATCGCCTGCGCCGGGTTCTGCTTCCTCAACAAGGGAGGATGGGCCGAGTGCCTCGCGGTGCTCTTCGCCGCCGCGCTCGGACAGGCGGCGCGCCGGGCCATGCTCGTGCGCCACATGCAGCACTTCTACACCTGGCTCGTCAGCGGCGTCATCGCGTCCACCCTCTACATGGTGGTCATCGGCGGGCTCAGCGCCGCCGGGATCATCTCCGCAGGGCACCAGGGCGGGATCATCTCCGCGATCCTCTTCCTCATCCCCGGCTTCCCCATGGTCACCGCCATGCTCGACCTGTTCCGCCAGGACTTCTCCTCCGCGGTGTCCCGCATGTCCTACGTCGTCATGGTCATGATGGCGGCCGGCGTCGCCGTCTGGACCGTCACCTCCATCGCCGACTGGGACGTCAACGGCACGCCGGCCCCCACGCCCGAGGGACCGCTCCTCTACGGCCTCCGCCTCCTGTGCTCCTTCGTCGCCGCCTACGGCTTCGCCATCCTGTTCAACGCCCGGGCGCGCGCCTGCCTCATCTCCGCGATCATCGGGGCCGTGGCGAACACTGGCAGGCTCGTCCTCACCGACGTTCACGAGGTTCCGTGGCAGATGGCCGTGGGGCTGGCCGCCGTCGCCATCGGCCTGCTCGCCCAGGCCTTCGTCTCACGGGCCTCCCTGTCCCGCGTGGCGCTGTCCGTGCCGGCGGTCGTCATCATGATCCCCGGCGTCCCCTTCTACCGCGCGATCTCCGCGCTCAATGACCACACGGTCGACAGGCGGGTGGCCGTCGGTCAGGCGGCCGCCAGCATCGCGGAGGTCCTCTTCGTCATCATCGCCATCGGCGTGGGCCTCGCGCTGGCCCGCATCATGACGGACCGCAACTGGCGCCACGACGTGCCCACCTCGGGCATGATCGAGCTGCCGGAGCCCGAGGGCGACTGAGAGCGGAGTGCGCCGGCGCCAAGCGCTGACGATGAGGGCCCGGGCCCACCATGAGTGAGCCCGGGCCCTCATCGTGCCCGCGGGCCGCGCCTCACAGGCCCCCGAGGATCTGCGCCATGAGGATCTTCACGATCATGGCCACGGGGTAGACCATCGCGTAGCCCAGGGCCACCCGGGGGTCGGCCCCGGTGCGCTCGTTGGCGAAGGCCAGGACCGCCGGCTGCGTCTGCGCCCCGCCGATAAGCCCGGACAGGCGCGTCCCGCCCATCTTCACGATCCAGCGCATCGAGGCGTACAGGCCCATCCCGACGATCGTCGTGATGACGAACCCGGTGAGCAGGATTTTCCACCAGTCGCCGCCGGTGAAGGCGTCGGCGATCTGGCCTCCCGCCTTCGTGCCGGCCTGGGCGAGGAAGACCAGGAGCCCGAACTCCGCGAGAACGGCCGTGGCGGTGAAGGGGATCGCGGTCACGAAACTCTTGATGCGCCCGATCCGGCCGAACACGAGCCCGACGAGGAGTGTGCCCGCCGCCGAGCCGATGGAGAAGGTGGCGCCGGTGGGGGTGAGGATCTCCCACTCGCCGATGACGATGCCCAGGGCCATGCCCAGGCCGAGCGCGATGGGATTGATCGAGGACAGGCCCCGCGCGGAGTCCCCGAAGAACTTCGACACCTCGGCTATCCGCCCGGTGGGGGCGACGACGCGCACGCGGTCCCCCTGCTGGAGGACCAGGTCCGGGGTGCCGACCATGTCGACGTCGCCGCGCCGCACGCGCGAGATCGTCGCGCCGAAGCGGCGGTCGATGTCGAGATCGGCGACGGTGTGGCCGGCGAGCTTCGGGTCCGAGACGGTGATGCGCCGGAAGTCGAGGTACTTGCGGTCCTCGATGAGGGAGTGCGATGAGCCGTGCCCCAGCTCCTTGATGACCTGGTTGACGGCGTCCTGGCTGCCGACAACGGTCACCAGGTCGTCCTTGAAGACGCGGTCCTCGCCCGAGGGGCGGGTGATCGGCCCGGTCTCACCGCGCCTGAGGCGCGAGAACTTGAGCTCCCCGGAGATCCTGGTGGCGATGTCGGCGATCATCGGGCCGTCGGAGCGCTCCACGCGGATCGTGCGGTTGGCCAGGGGGGAGGGCTTGTCGCGGTCCGAGCTGCGGTAGCGCAGGGCCAGGAGGGTGAAGAACAGCATCCCGATGACGCCGTACAGGTAGGCGACGGCGTAGCCGACCGTGGCGATCGCGGCGCCCTCGGGATTCCCCGAGAGCGTGGCGGCGTTGCCCGCGGCGGCCAGCGCTGGCGTGTTGGTGAGCGCTCCGGCGAAGGTGCCGGCGATCTGGGCGGAGTCCATGCCCAGGACGTGGCCCAGTCCCAGGCCGGCGCCCGCGGCCACGACGAAGAACAGCAGCATGAGCGCCAGGGGCCCCGCCGCGGTGCGCAGCACGTGGAAGAAGTTGGGGCCCGATTGGATGCCGATGGCGAAGGTGAAGATCGCCAGGCCGAGCGTCCCCAGCGGGGCGGGGATCGTGATCTCGACCTGCTGGGAGATCCCCCAGGCGGCCAGGGCGATGCCCGCGAAGAGGACGGCGGCCGCCCCCAGGCTGACTCCGCGCACCTTCGCATGGCCGACGAGCATCCCCAGCCCGATGAGCAGGAACAGCACGAGAACGGGGTTCTCGGCCAGATGGGTGAGTAGTCCGTGGGTCACGATGATCGTAGCCTTCCGGTCCTGCCCGGCCTCGGCGCGCAGGGTCGTCATTGAGAAGCGGTCATGTCCGGGGCGGCGATGCCCCCTGCCCGCCGGTCGCGCCGGCGGATGCCCGGACATTCTCTCATTAACGGGACCATGTCTGATGACGGACCAAAGGCACAGCGCCCGGGATGCGGCCTGACCGGGACACATGCCCCTCCTGCCATCCGTGATTCCATGATGTGAGATGATCGGTCTCTGATATGACTCGCCTCGTGGACTGCCATACGGTGGTCCCAGCCGGCGCCGCGCCGGGAGGACCGACCGATTGGAGGGCGATGATGGCGCGCCAGGACACCCCGAACGCGGCCGTCCCCGAGGTGATGACGGGAGCAGAGGCCCTCGTGCGCTCTCTGGAAGAGCTCGGGGTCACCGATATCTTCGGCATGCCGGGCGGCGCGATCCTCCCCTTCTACGATCCACTGCTGGCCAGCTCCAGGATCCGCCACGTCCTCGTGCGCCACGAGCAGGGCGCCGGGCACGCGGCCCAGGGCTACGCCCTGGCCACCGGGAGGCCGGGCGTGTGCGTGGCCACCTCCGGTCCCGGGGCGACCAACCTCATCACCCCCATCGGCGACGCGCACATGGACTCCGTGCCCATGGTCGCCATCACGGGGCAGGTGAGCGCGGGCTCCATCGGGACCGACGCCTTCCAGGAGGCGGACGTGATCGGCTCGACGATGCCCTTCGTCAAGCACTCCTTCCTGGTGTCCGATCCCGCGGAGATCCCCGAGCGCATCGCCGAGGCCTTCCACCTGGCCTCCACCGGGCGCCCGGGCCCCGTCGTCGTCGACGTCACCAAGGACGCCCAGGTGGGCACCGCCGAGTTCCGCTGGCCGCCCCGGCTGAGCCTGCCCGGCTACAGCCTTCCCGGGCGCCCCAACCAGCGGCGCATCGAACAGGCCGCCGAGGTCCTCGCCCACGCGCAGCGCCCCGTCCTCTACCTCGGCGGGGGCCTGGCCCGGGCGGGCATCGCCACCGAGGCGCTCACCGAGCTCATCGACACCCTCGGTGCCCCCTTCGTCACCACGCTCACCGCGTTGGACATCATGCCCACCGACCACCCCCTCCACCTGGGGATGCCGGGAATGCACGGTACCGTGCCCGCCGTCGGGGCCCTCCAGAGGGCGGACGTCGTCGTCAGCCTCGGCGCGCGCTTCGACGACCGCGTCACGGGCAGGCCCGACACCTTCGCCCGGCGCGCCGCCGTCATCCATGTCGACATCGACCCCGCTGAGATCTCCAAGATCCGCACCGCGGACGTGCCCATCGTCGGCGACCTCCTCGATGTCGTCCCCGCGCTCACCGCGGCGATCGCCGCGCAGGGCGAGGAGCGCGTGAGCCTGGAGCCCTGGGTGGCCGAGGTCGCCGATGTCCGCCGCCGCTACCCCATCGCCTGGACCGACACCGACGACGGCGTCCTCCAGCCCCAGGAGGTCATCACCCACCTGGCCGCCGGCGCCCCCAGGGACACGATCTGGGCCACCGGCGTCGGGCAGCACCAAATGTGGGCCGCGCATTTCCTGGGCTTCAACCAGCCCCGCTCCTGGCTCACCTCGGCGGGGGCCGGCACCATGGGGTACGGTGTGCCCGCCGCCATGGGCGCCAAGCTCGGCCGGCCCGACCGCCCCGTCTGGCTCATCGACGGCGACGGCTGCTTCCAGATGACCAACCAGGAGCTCGCCACCTGCGTCCTCAACGACATACCCATCAAGGTCGCCATCATCAACAACTCCTCCCTGGGCATGGTGCGCCAGTGGCAGACTCTCTTCTACGGGCAGCGCTACTCCAACACGGACCTGCACACCGGCTCCGGAACCCGGCGCGTCCCAGACTTCGTGGCCCTGGCGCAGGCCTACGGCGCGGTGGGCCTGCGCTGCGAGCGCCTGGAGGACCTCGATGACGTCATCGCCCAGGCCAACGCCATCAACGACCGCCCCGTCGTCGTCGACTTCATCTGCTCGGCCGACGCCCAGGTGTGGCCGATGGTCGCCGCGGGCGTGTCCAATGACGAGATTCAGCACGCCCTGGGCATGAGCCCGGCGTGGGAGGAGGAGTGAGCCCCATGAGCGCAGCCAGTACCGCGGGCGCGGCGAGCGCCGCGGGCACGATGCACACCCTGTCCGTGCTGGTTGAGGACACCCCGGGCGTCCTGACCCGCGTGTCCGCGCTGTTCACCCGCCGCGGCTTCAACATCCACTCCCTGGCCGTGGGCCCCACCGACACCGACGGCGTCTCGCGCATCACCGTGATCGCCAACGCCGAGGGCCGGGCCATGGAACAGGTGACCAAGCAGCTCAACAAGCTCGTCAACGTCCTCAAGATCGTCGAGCTCGATCCCGCCACCTCGGTGGAGCGCGAGCTCTACCTCATCAAGGTCCACGCCGACGATGCCAACCGCACCGCCGTCCTGCAGATCGTCGACCTGTTCCGCGCGCATGTCGTCGATGTCTCCCCGAGTTCGGTGGTCATCGAGACTGTCGGATCGGAGTCGAAGGTCCGGGCACTGCTGACCTCCCTGGAGCCCTACGGGGTCAAGGAGATCGTCCAGTCCGGTGCCGTCGCCATTACGCGCGGTCCGAGATCCATCACAGATCAACTTAAGGAAAAGTGATCATTCATCATGGCAGCTGAGAAGTTCTACGACGACGACGCCGACCTGTCCGTCATCCAGTCCAAGCGAGTCGCGGTTATCGGCTACGGCTCCCAGGGCCACGCCCACGCGCTCAACCTGCGCGACTCCGGCGTCGAGGTCGTCGTCGGCCTGCGTGAGGGATCCGCCTCCGTGGCCAAGGCGGAGGAGGCCGGCCTGCCGGTCAAGCCCGTCGCCGAGGCCGTCGCCTGGGCGGACGTCGTCGTGGTCCTCGCCCCGGACCAGGTCCAGGCCACCCTGTACGCCGAGCAGATCGAGCCGAACATCAAGCCCGGCTCCGCCCTGCTCTTCTCCCACGGTTTCAACATCCACTTCGGCTACATCAAGCCGGCCGCGGACATCGACGTCGTCATGGTCGCCCCCAAGGGCCCCGGCCACACGGTGCGGCGCGAGTTCGAGGGCGGTCGCGGTGTCCCGGTGCTGGTGTGCGTCGAGCAGGACGCCACCGGCCAGGCCTGGCAGACGGCGCTGTCCTACGCCAAGGCCATCGGCGGTACCCGCGCGGGCGCCATCAAGACCACCTTCCGCGAGGAGACCGAGACTGACCTCTTCGGTGAGCAGGCCGTCCTGTGTGGAGGCGCCTCCCAGCTCATCCAGTACGGCTTCGAGACGCTGGTCGAGGCCGGCTACCAGCCGGAGATGGCCTACTTTGAGGTCCTGCACGAGCTCAAGCTCATCGTGGACCTCATCGTCGAGGGCGGCATCTCCAAGCAGCGCTGGTCCATCTCCGACACCGCCGAGTACGGGGACTACGTCTCCGGCCCGCGCGTCATCACCCCGGATGTCAAGGAGCACATGAAGGAGGTCCTCGCGGACATCCAGAACGGCTCCTTCGCCAAGCGCTTCATGGATGACCAGGCCGCCGGCGGCCCCGAGTTCAAGGAGCTGCGGGCCAAGGGCGAGGGCCACCCGATCGAGAAGGTCGGCCGTGAGGTCCGCTCGATGTTCGCCTGGCGCGCCGAGGTCGACTCCGACTACACCGAGGGCTCCGTCGCGCGCTGAACCGACCGGCTGACTCAACCGGTTCACTGAGCCCATCCGCTCGGCCCGGTGAGTCGCCCGAGGGCGCTGGCTCCGTTAGGGGTGGCGCCCTCGTGCCCTGGCGGCGTGTCCTTACGAACAACGACGTCCCCGTGCGGCCGATCAGCGGCTGCACGGGGACGCGCGCGTGTGGTCGCGCCCGGCCTCGTTGGCTGCCCGCCGCCTCGTTGGTCGCCCAAGGGCGCGGTCAGGATGCGGACTGCACATCTCGCATCGTGGCAAGGGCTTAGCCTGGGCCCATGACTCAGGCGCCCCACACCATCAGGCTCGCAGTGATCCCCGGCGACGGCATCGGCAAGGAAGTCGTCCCCGAGGGCCTCAAGGTCCTCGACGCCGCCCTGGCCGGCACCGGCGCGTCCATCGAGCGCACCGACTTCGACCTCGGCGCCGAGCGTTGGCACGCCACGGGCGACACTCTCACCGATGAGGACCTCGCCGCCATCAAGGAGCACGACGCCATCCTCCTGGGCGCCGTCGGTGACCCCTCCGTGCCCTCCGGCGTCCTGGAGCGCGGCCTCCTCCTGCGCCTTCGCTTCGAGCTCGACCACTACGTCAACCTGCGCCCGGCCAAGCATTACCCGGGCGTGCCCACGCCGCTGGCCGAGCCCGGGGACATCGACTTCGTCGTCGTGCGCGAGGGCACCGAGGGCCTCTACTGCGGCAACGGCGGCGCTGTGCGCGTGGGCACCCCCCACGAGATCGCCACCGAGGTCAGCGTCAACACGGCCTACGGGGTCGAGCGCGTCGTGCGCTACGCCTTTGAGCAGGCCAATGCCCGCCGCCAGCGCCTCACCCTCGTCCACAAGCACAACGTCCTTGTCCACGCGGGCCACCTGTGGCGGCGCACCGTCGAGGCCGTCGGCGCCGACTACCCCGGCGTGAGCGTCGACTACTGCCACGTCGACGCCGCCACCATCTACATGGTCACCGACCCCTCCCGCTTCGACGTCATCGTCACCGACAACCTCTTCGGCGACATCCTCACCGACGAGGCCGGGGCCATCACCGGTGGCATCGGCCTGGCCGCCTCCGGCAACATCAACCCCGACCGGGCCTTCCCCTCCATGTTCGAGCCCGTCCACGGCTCGGCCCCCGACATCGCGGGCCAGGGCATCGCCGACCCCACGGCCACGATCCTGGCCGTTGCCCTCCTGCTGGAGCACATCGGCGAGCCCGACGCCGCCGCGCGGGTGAGCGCCGCCGTCGACGCCGACATGGTCACCCGGGCGCGCGCCAACCAGGAGGGCGGTCCGCTGACCCGCTCGACCAGCGAGATCGGGGACGCGATCGCCCAGGCGCTTCGGGCCTGAGCCACCGCGGAGCCCGCCCCCGGGGCGCGGCACCGCCGCGGCGGCGACGACTGGGGCCACCGCGGCGCCGACGGCGCAAGACGGCATGTGAGACCCCCTGTCCGGTCAATGAGAACGGACGTAGGGTGTGCCCATGTCTGAGATCACCGCTGCGACGCCGCACTTCTCGATCGACTCCCTCAGCACCCCGCTGGCCCGCGCCGCGGAGGTCCCCGTCCCCGCGGCGGACGAGCTCGCCGGCCGCTTCGTGCTCACCCCCAACCCCGCGCCCGCCAGCGAGGCGGAGCGGGCCGCGCGCCTCGCCAGCCCCGGGTTCGGCTCCAGCTTCACCGACCACATGGCCCACGCCCGCTGGATCGCCGGGCAGGGCTGGACCGATCGCGGCATCATCCCCTTCGGGGACATCAGCCTCTCCCCGGCGGCGGCCGTCCTCCACTACAGCCAGGAGGTCTTCGAGGGCATCAAGGCGTACCGCCACGCCGACGGCTCCGTGTGGACCTTCCGGCCCCGGTACAACGCCGCCCGCATGGCCGCCTCCGCCCGCCGCCTGGCCATGCCCGAGCTTGCTGAGGAGGACTTCATCGCCTCCTTGGTCGGCCTCGTGCGCGCCGACGCCGCCTGGGTCCCCACCGGCGAGGGCGAGTCCCTCTACCTGCGGCCCTTCGCCTTCGCCTCCGAGGCCTTCCTCGGGGTCCACTCCGCCAGCGTCATCGACTACTACGTCATCGCCTCGCCGTCGGGCGCCTACTTCACGGGCGGACTGACGCCCATCAGCATCTGGGTCTCCAGCGACTACCACCGCGCCGGCCGGGGCGGTACGGGCGCGGCCAAGACCGGCGGCAACTACGCCGGCTCCCTCCTTCCCCAGCAGATCGCGGCCGAGCAGGGCTGCGACCAGGTCTGCTTCCTCGACGACGTCACCCAGACGAACATCGAAGAACTCGGTGGCATGAACCTCATGGTCGTCGACGCCGACGGCACCGTGCGCACGCCCCGCCTGACCGGCACGATCCTGGAGGGATCCACCCGCTCGGCGATCCTGCGCCTCCTGGTGGATTCCGGACGGCGGGTCGTCGAGGACACGATCAGCCTGCCGGGCCTGCTCGACGGCATCCGCTCCGGGGCCATCAGCGAGGCCTTCGCCTGCGGGACCGCGGCCGTCGTCGTCCCGCTGGGCCGACTCAAGGGGGAGGGCTTCGAGGTCGAGCTCGGCGGGCACGAGGTGACCAGCGAGATCCACTCCCGGCTGACCGCCATCCAGAACGGCCTCGAGCCCGACCCCTACGGATGGATGTACCGGCTCGCCTGAGCCGCGGCGCCGTCCCCTGACCCGCCCCATCCCTGATCGTGCCCGGCCCACGACTGCCCCAGCGCCTCCGACGGCGGTGGGGCAGGCCCGCGCTCAGCTTCGTCCTGGCCTCCCCGGGGGGCCCGGAGGCGGCCCAGGCGGCGATCCGCTCCTGCCTCAACCAGTCCCTGCGCCAGGTCGAGGTCATCGTCGCCGCGGGCGGGGCCGCCGGGGGCCACGCCCTGAGCGGGCCCGCCCGCGAGGCCGTCGAGGCGCTCGCCACCCGGGACTCCCGCGTCCGCGTCATCGACGGCGGCGCCGGGTCGGCCCTGGGGGCCGCCCGCTCCCGATGGGCGCTCCTTATGAGGGGGGAGGATCGGATCGAGCACGATGGGCCCGCCGCCCTCATCGACTCCCTCAAACGATCGGGATCCGACCTCGCCGTCGGGGCGAGCCGCGTGCTCGACGGCGACTGGCGCGCCGAGCCCCTGGGCCCCGCGGGCCGCGGACTGCGGCTCGATGAGGCCCTGGGCGTCCTGGAGGCCCCGGCGCCCGGCCGTCTCGTGGCCCGCACGAGCGCCTGGTGCCGCCTGGCCGCGGGCGGCGCGCTTGGTGATTCTCAGGACAGCGCCGACGCCGTCCTCGGCCTGCTGCTGGCCGCCAGGCGGATCGACGTCGTCAACGCCCTCGTCCGCTCCCGCACGGCGATGGGGCCGCTCAGTCGCGAGCGCCGGCTGGAGCGGCTGGCCCGCACGGCGGATCACCTGCCGGCGCTGCTCAGCGCCGCCGCCGGGCCCGTGCGCGAGCGCGTCCTGGGGAGCGTCCTGAGGGACAGGCTCCTGCCCCTGGCCCTGTTAGCCGCGACGGCCGGGGATGAGGGGGCCCGGCGCCTGCGCGCCCTGGCCGTCCGGCTCGTCCCCAGCGCGGCCGACCCGGCCTGGGCGACGCTGCCGCTCCTCGACCGGGTGCTGCTCTGGGTCCTCGCCCATGGCCCCCTCGATGAGTTCTGGGAGGCACTGGCCTCGCGCGCCGAGGACACCACCAGCCTCCCCCTCGTCCCCGATGCCCGCGCCGGTCTGGCGGCCGCCGCCCCCGTCCTGGGGCGCCTGACCGCCCTGCCCGCGGAGCTGCTCGCCGTGCGGCCCATCGACCTGCGCGTGGAGGCCCGCGCTACGACCCTGGCGTGGCGCGACGCGAGCACCCTCGTCATCGAGGGTTGGGCTCGCGTGCCCGGCCTCGATCCCGCGCTCGCCGGGAGGCCCCGGATCGCCCTCGTCGGCGAGTCGGCCAGCGAGGGAGGCGCCACTCCTGCCAAGCACGGGCCGCCCGCGCCGAGCGCCGTCGAGGTCGAGCCGCGCAGCGCCCCCGAGGCCGATGAGGCCGCCCAGGACCCCTGGCGCGGCTACGGGGCCGCGGGCTTCCGCGCCACCGTGACCCTGGGCGCGCCGCCCGGGACCGGCGCCCCGCTGCGCGTGGCGCTGAGCGCGGGCGCCCAGGAGCTCTCGGACCACCTGGCGGCCCCGATCTGGATGAGCGGGGCCGTGGGCTCGGGCCTGAGCGCCGCCTGGCGAGGCGAGGACGGTCGATTGCGCGTCGGCGCGGCACTGGCCGCCCCCGGTGGGGGGCCTTCGGCCCTGGGAGAGGCGCCCGGGGCCGCCCGGATCGGCCGGGCCTGGGCCGAGGGGGAGCGCCTCTGGCTGGAGGGGCCCGGCGGCGACTGGGTGGAGGAGTCCTCGGCGCGCCTCATCCTGACCTCCTCGCAGGGGGCCGCCGAAGCCGCCATGGGAACCTCCGGCCCCCTGTGGCGCGCCTCGATCCCGCTCAACGACCCCGGCATCGCGCGAGGGGCCTACCGGCTCCGATGGGCGCTGCCCAGCGGGGCATTCACGGACTGCGCCCCCGCGGCCGGGCTCGCCCCGGTGGTCGATGTGGCGGGCCGCTCCCGCGGCGCGCGGCTCGCCATCGAGACCGGGCGCGTCTCCTTGAGCCTGCTGGCGCCCCTGGCCCCCGGGGAGCGGACGCGGCGCGGCAGGCGCCTGCTCATCGAGGAGGACGCCGGGCCGCTCGTCGACGGCGTGCTCCTGGAGTCCTTCCAGGGCCGCAGCGGCGAGGACAGCCCCGGCGCCATCGCCGCGGACCTGGCGCGCCGGGGGCTGGGCGCCCCGCTCTGGTTCTCCGTCGTCGACGGGACGGTGCCCGCGCCACCCGGCACGATCCCAGTCGTCCGCGGCGGCCAGGAGTGGTTCCGCGCCCTGCGTGCGGCACGGGTCATCATCACCAACGACTGCCTGCCGATCTGGTGGGTCAAGCGCCCCGGCCAGCGGGTCCTGCAGACCTGGCACGGCACGCCGATCAAGCGCCTCGGCCACGACGCCGCCCCCGGGGCGACCAGCCTCACCTACCTGCGCATGATCGCCTCCCAGGCCCCGCAGTGGGACCTGCTGCTCGCGCAGACGCCCGCCGCCGAGGAACGCCTGCGCTCGGCGCTCGGCTTCGCGGGCCCCACCTGGGTGGGGGAGTACCCCCGCAACGCGCCCCTGACCGCGGGGGAGCGCCCCCGGGCCGAGATCCGGCGCCGAACACGCGCCGAGCTGGACATCGCCGACGACGCCCCGGTGGTCCTGCTGGCCCCCACCTGGCGCGAGGGACTGCGCGAGGGGGAGGCCCCAATCACCCGCATCGCCGACGCCGCGAGCATCGCTGGAGAGACCGGCGCCGTCGTCCTGGTGCGAGGGCACCACATGAACCGCCTCGCGCTCGCCGCCCCGGATGGGCGCCCCGGCGCCCCCACGGGCGTCATCGACGTCAGCGGGCATCCCCGCGCGGAGGCCCTCATGCTCGCCGCGGACGTCCTCGTCACCGACTACTCGAGCATCATCATGGACTTCGCGCTCACGGGCCGCCCCGCGATCGTGCACGTGCCCGACCTAGAGGACTACCGGCGCCGTCAGGGCCTGTACGGCCGCTGGCCGGACGACGCCCCCTGGCCCGTCACCCACGACGACGCGGAGCTCATCGCCGAGTTGTGCCGGGCCCTGGCCGCTCCTCCCAGCCCGGGCGGTAGTCCGGCCGCCGTGGCCGTGGAGGGCTCCGGCCCCGATCCCGTCGAGCGGACGCTGGCGCATCTGCGCGCCTGGGTGGCGCAGTCCCTGGGGCATCTGCCCTGATGACACTCCCGCCGGGCCCTCGGGCTGGTGGAAACGCCACTGGTGTGATGGCATAGTTACATGAACGAGACCCCTGATCTCGTCCCTGCCGCTGATGACAACGCGAGAAATCCGGATGTGCCGAGCGACACCGACGATTCAAGCGCCGAGGTGCCCCTGCCAGGCGATCCGATGAGCCCCGCTGATCCGGGCCCCGCCGATGACGCGACCCGCGCCGTGCTCCCCGCGCGCCACCGAGGGCCCCGAGGGCGCCGCTGGCGGGTCGGGCTCGTCTCCGTCCTGGTCCTCCTGCTCGTCCTGGTCACGGGCGTCGGCGCCTTCGGATGGTGGCTGCGTCATCGCGTGGACTCGGCCATCGAGAGGATCCCGGACCCCTTCGCCAGCCTCACCGAGCGCCCCTCCGCGGCGGACGCCCAGGGCGATGCCCCGGTCAACATCCTCGTCATGGGGTCGGACTCCCGGATCAGCGCCGGCGACCCCTCCCAGTGGAAGCAGGGCGGCCAGCGCACGGACGCCATGATGCTCATCCACATCAACGGCGACCGCCGGGGCGTCTCGGTCATCTCCATCCCGAGGGACTCCTGGGTCCCCATCCCCGGGCACGGCACCGGGAAGATCAACGCCGCCTTCTCCTACGGCGGGCCGGCCCTGGCGATCCAAACCGTTGAGAGCCTCACTGGCGTGCGCATCGACCACTTCGCGGTGACCGACTTCGAGTCCTTCGCCGCCCTCACCGACGAGATCGGCGGGGTGACGCTGCGCCTGAGGAATCCGACCACGCTGGCGGGTACCGAGTTCGCCGCGGGCCCCCAGCGCCTCAACGGCGCGCAGGCCCTGGCCTTCACCAGGGAGCGCTACAGCCTCTCCCGGGGCGACTTCTCCAGGATCCAGCGCCAGCAGGCCTGGATGAGGGCCGTCGTCTCCCAGGTCCTCAACGGGGGCCTCATGTCCGATCCCGCGGGGCTCTACAGATTCCTCTCCGTGGCGGCCCGCACCATGGCGGTGGACGAGGGCTTCTCTATCGACGAGATGCAGTCCCTCGCCCTGAGCCTGCGAGGCCTGGGATCGAGCGGCATCACCTACGTGACCGCCCCCGTCCAGGGGACGGGCACGAGTGAGGACGGCCAGTCGATCGTCCTGCTGGACCGGGCCGCCGACGCCCCGCTGTTCGAGGCGGTCGCCAACGACACCGTCTCCCAGTACCTCGCCGAGCACGCCGACGCCGTCCCGCAACTGCCAGCGGCCGTCGAATGAGGCGGAGGCCATGTGGCCCCGCTCGCCAGCCGTCGGCGGCATCAACGGAAATAGGCGGCATCACCGGCCCCTTGGGCCCTCAGATGGAGTGAGACAGTGACGACGACGCGGACCCTCGCCCCGGCCGACCCATCGGACGGGGCCCCGATCAGCACCGTCGCGGTGGTTGGCCTGGGATACATCGGCCTGCCCACCGCCGCGGCCCTGAGCAGTGCCGGCCTGAGGGTCATCGGCGTGGACACTTCCGCGTCGAGGGTCGAGGCCGTGGGCAGGGGCGAGCCCCCCTTCGTCGAGGAGGGCCTCAAGCAGGCCGTCGCCGAGCAGATCATGAGGGGCAGGCTCACCACGCAGCGGACCATGCCCCGGGCCGACGCATACGTCGTCGCCGTCCCCACGCCCCTGGCCGCCGGCCACCGGGCGGACCTGGGCAGCGTCGACGCCGCGGGGGCGGCCATCGCGCCGGTGCTGGCCGGGGGCGAGCTCATCATCCTGGAGTCGACGTCGCCGCCGGGCACCACGGCGCGCCTGGCCCGCGCCATCCAGGCGGCGCGCCCCGACCTGGCGGTCCCGCTCACCGAGCAGGACGACGCCGGTGGCGCAACCACCCGTGCCACGCCCCCCGCCGCTCGCGCGCGGCGCGCCGGCGCGGCCGTCGACGTCGTCCACTGCCCCGAGCGGGTGCTGCCGGGGCGGGCGATGGCCGAGATCGTCGAAAACGACAGGATCATCGGCGGGCTCACCGCCCGAGGGGCGCGGCGGGCCATGAGCCTCTACGCCGCCTTCTCCACCGGCGAGCTCCTGCTCACCGACGCGCGCACGGCGGAGCTGGCTAAGTTGGCGGAGAACGCCTACCGGGACGTCAACATCGCGTTCGCCAACGAGCTCGCCGCGATCTGCGCCGACCAGGGCGTGGACCCCTGGGAGCTCATCGAGCTGGCCAACCGGCACCCGAGGGTGTCGATCCTCGATCCCGGGCCCGGCGTGGGCGGGCACTGCATCGCGGTGGACCCCTGGTTCATCGTCGAGGCCGCCCCCAAGCGGGCGCGGCTCATCCGCGCCGCCCGCGAGGTCAATGATGCCGCGCCCGGGCGCGTCGTCGAGCAGGTGCTGGGCGCCGTGAGGGGGCAGGCGGCCCCCACCATCGCGGCGCTGGGGCTCGCCTTCAAGGCCGACGTCGACGATCTGCGCGGATCCCCCGCCCTGGCGATCGTCGAGGCGCTGGCGCGGGCGCTCCCGCGCGCGCGGATCATCGTCGCCGAGCCGCATATCGAAGCCCTTCCGGAATCCCTGTCCGGCTGGCCCAAAGTGAGCCTGGCGCCCATCGAGGACGCGGTGGCCCAGGCGAGCACCGTGGTCCTCCTCGTGGACCACCGGGAGATGCGCGACCTCGATCATGCGACGCTCGCCGGAAGGGCGGTTATCGACACCCGGGGCCTCTGGCGCCAGCGGAGACCCTGAACGTTCGCTGAAAATTACCAGGTCAAATGCTGTTTCTGTGAGGTTGTCCATGGAACTGCGGCCATCGGGCGGGTGACAGGATGGGCTTGATCGGCCATACTCGGTGTCGAATCGTGATCTTCGGTTCTGAAGGTGCTCTGGCCTCTCCCTGAGGAGTTCTTCGATGCGTCGCGTCATCACATATGGGACATTCGATCTCCTGCACTACGGGCATATCGAGCTGCTCCGGCGCGCGAGGGCCCTCGGCGACTATCTCGTGGTCGCCCTGTCGTCTGATGAATTCAACGCCGGGAAGGGCAAGAAGGCCTACTTCTCCTACGGGGAGCGCCGGGCGATGCTCGAAGCCATCCGCTATGTCGACCTGGTGGTCCCCGAGAACAACTGGGAGCAGAAGGTCGATGACCTCGTCAAGTACGAGATCGACACCTTCGTCATGGGTGATGACTGGACGGGTCGGTTCGATGAGCAGCTCGGCGGTCTTTGCGAGATCGTGTACCTGCCCCGGACGCCTGAGATCTCGACGACTCAGATCAAGGGCGATATCGCCCAGTCCTGACCCCTCCCTGACATCCCGCGAGAACGAGCACGAAGGAGGCCCGATGGCCGAGGACAGCCCCGCCCCCTCCACGACAACCGCGTTGAAGTCGATCTGGCGCGCCGTGGTGCCCAAGCCCGTGCGGCGGTCGCTCTACCACCGGCGCCATCAGGCCGCCGAGCAGGGCCAGCAGCCATCCCACCTGCCGCCCGTGCTCGCAGCCGCCGCCTCCACTGAGCCGGTCCAGCACTCCATGACCACCGGCCCCAAGCTGTCCGTCGTCATCCCGGTGTACAAGGTCGAGGAGTACCTGGACGCCGCCGTCGAGTCCGTGGTCAAGCAGACCTACGAGGACATGGAGATCATCCTCGTCGACGACGGCTCGCCAGACCGCTGCGGCCAGATGTGCGATGCCTGGGCCGCCCGCGACCCCCGCATCCGCGTGCTCCACAAGCCCAATGGCGGGCTCTCCGACGCGCGCAACGCGGGAATGGCCATCGCCACCGGGGACTTCATCGGCTTCGTCGACTCCGATGATCTCCTGGACCCGCGCGCCTATGAGCGCCTCATGGGCGCCCTGGAGCACAGCGGATCGGATATCGCCACGGGCAACGTGCTCCGATTCCAGGGCGAGAGGAAATGGCAGGGCTGGAACCAGGGGTACTCCCACGACCAGTCCCTCTACCCAGAGCTCGCGCCCGGGTCGAGGGTGGCCACCGGCGTCCAGATCCAGGATCACCCCGAGCTCATGTTCGACACGACCTCCTGGAACAAGGTCTACCGGCGGTCGCTGCTGGCGGCAAATGGCATCGACTTCCCTGTCGGCAAGCTCTACGAGGACATGTTCCCCGTGGCCCGCGCCTACGCCGCGGCCTCGGCGATCGACGTCGTCTTCGATTCGGTCTACCTCTACCGCGAGCGCGAGGACCGCTCCTCCATCACCCAGAAGCGCGGGGAGCTCAAGAACCTCGTCGACAAGATGGAGATGGTGGACCGTACCTGGGACCTCGTCGCCGATCAGGACAACTCCGAGGTCCTGCGCGACACCCTTCTGTTCAAGCTCCTCGAGGGGGATCTGCCCGTCTACGCCCCCTACCTCGGGAACGATCCCGAGTTCGACCAGGCCTACATCTCAACCCTCACCCGCTACTGGCCGTATGTGACCCCCGAGCTGATGGCCCGCATCCCCCTGGGCCGTCGGGCTCTCGTGGCCTGGCAGGCCCGCGGCGAGATCGCCATGGCCGATCGCGCCGAGGCGTGGATCAACCGCCATTTCTTCGACATCCCCATCATCGAGGACGAGCGGGGCATCCGCGCCGATCTCAGCGTCAACACTGAGATGCTCGCCCCCCTCATCGAGGGCGGCTACGACTCGATGAGCCGCTACGCCAGGCCCCGCTGCACGGTCACCGAGGCGCAGATCCGCGACGGGCTGCTTACCGTCGAGGGCTACGCCTTCCTTGACATCCTGCCCACGGGCAGCGAGCAGGTCATCTCCTTCGAGTTGCGCTCCACCGACGGGCTGACCGTGCCCATCGAGCACCGCCGCGTGCGCAACGAGTGGGCCAACGGCTCCTGGCCCGCCGGCACCGGGGACCGCGAGGACTGCGGCTTCATCATCTCCGAGCCCCTGGCCGCCCGCCTGCCGGCGCTCCCCGAGGAGCCCGGCGCGTCGCGGTCCTGGAGCCTGTGGTACTCGGTGGCCTCGCGCAGCCACGCCTCCGACTTCGAGGAACTGCGCCCCGTGTGGCGCGGCGGGGCGATCCGCCTGGGGGACACCGCCGTCTCCGACGACGGCTGGAGGGCCTCCATCGACTGGTCCTCCTGGACCAGGCCCCTGACCCTGGACCAGCGCCGCTTCTCCTTCATGGCCACCCGCGTCGTCGAGCGCGACGCCAGCCTCGCCACCGTCATCCGCTGCGTCGACGGCTCGCCGATCCGCGAGGCCCGCTACATCCGTGACCACGACTCCACCACCCTGCCCGCGGTGCTCAGGGCCGCCGATGGCGCCGTCGAGGCCTCGATGTCCATGTCGAGGGTCCCGGGCCGTGACGTCCCCAAGGGGGCTCGCAATGGCTGGCACCTGGAGGTCAAGAGCGCCCGCGGGGACTGGGAGCGGGTCGTGCCCGCCCAGGGCCTCGTGCGCGAGCGCCCCGACCGGGCCTGGTCGGTTCGCGGCGACTCCGACGGCTCCCTGTGCCTCGTCGATGGTGCCTCCTCCCTCATCGTCGATGAGATCACCTATGAGGACCACGCCTGGCGCCTGACCGGGCGCTGCCCCGCGGAGGTCGACCCTGCCTCCACGGTGTCTATGTGGAGCGATCAGGGTGCCTTCGAGCACTGCGGCTTCGAGATTCCCACGCCCGGGCGCTTCGCGGTGACCATCCGCCCCTGGAAGAAGGGCTGGTATGCCGACCGCGAGATCGCCTGGAGGACGGGGGAGTACCACTTCTGGCTGCGTGTGGACGGGCGGGACTCCAAGTACCGCATCCGCGCCAATTCCTCGCTGCTCCAGACCACCCTCCAGATGAACATCTGGGACGGCGCCCTGCACTCGCGCTTCCACGTCTCCGCCGACTCCCTGGATATGACCATGCGGGTCGACGAGGGCCTGCTCCACACCGAGCGCGGGCGCCACAACCGATTCCGGCTGCTGGGCAAGTGGAAGACCGCCACGGGCATCGAGCCCATGGACGCCGCCGTGTTCGCGTCCTTCATGGAGGGGCACGCCGCCGACTCGCCCCTGGCCCTCTTCGAGGAGTTCAAGAGGCAGGGAACCGACCTGGACCTCTACTGGGCCGTCAACGACGGCTCGGTCATCGTGCCCGACGGCGCAACCCCGCTGCTCAAGGGCTCCACGAAGTGGTTCGAGGTGCTCGCCCGGGCCCGCTACGTCGTCAACAACGTCGGCGGCATCGAGGGCTACGGGAACCGCCCCTTCCAGCGCTACCTGCAGACCTGGCACGGCACGCCGCTCAAGCACATCGGGCGCTCCCACATTGAGGAGACGCCCTGGGCCTACGCCGTGGGCGCCCTGCGGGGCCGCGAGGAGAGCGCGGAGTGGGACGGCCTCGTCTCGCCCAACCCCTTCTTCTCCTCCATCGCCGCCCGCGAGTTCTTCTACGACGGCCCGATCCTGGAGATCGGCTACCCCCGGAACGACCGCCTCGTGCGGGCTGACGACGCCGAGCGCGACCACCTGCGCTCCCGCTTCGGCCTGCGCCCCGACGCCCGCGTGCTGCTGTACGCCCCGACCTTCCGCGAGACCGGCGCCGGCGGCCAGGTCTCGGCCATGCGCGAGCTGCTTGACCTGGACCGCCTGGCCGCTGACCTCGGCGAGGAGTGGACCATCATCCTGCGAGGGCACAACTACAACCGCCGGGCCTCGGCCAAGGACGCCAGCCGGTCCCAGATCCTCGACCTGACCGAGCACCACGACATCAACGACCTGCTCATCGTTTCCGACGCGCTGGTCACGGACTACTCCTCGGTCATGTTCGACTACCTGTGCACCGGCAAACCGGTGTTCAACTACGTCCCCGACCTGGAGGACTACACCGCCTCGCGCGGGATGTACATGACCGTGGGGGACTGCGCCGTGGGGCCCCTCCTGCACGAGCAGGACGCCCTCCTCGCCGAGATCCAGGGCATCGGGGCCTACGACGAGCGCTACGGGGACCGCTACCGCCAGCGCGCCGAGTTCTTCGTCCCCTGGGACGACGGTCACGCCTCCGAGCGGGCGCTTGGCGCCCTCATGACCTGACCGACCGACAAGCCGCGACATCCCAGCCCAGCACGAGGAGGAACAGTGGGAGTCTTCGACGACGTGGGGACCGTCCGCCAGGAGGCGGGCAGTAGGACCGTGACCGTGGGCCTGCCCTCGCTCGTGGCCTCGCCGCGGGCGATCCTCAGGCCCACGACCATGGCGCCGCCGGACCGCCTCAGGGTCACCGACGAGCGCCTGGGCGCCGACACCACCCTCATCGCCCTGGCGCGCCAGGATCCGGGATTCAGGGCGGCGCTCAAGGAGATCACCGCCGAGGGCTACCTCGTGGCCGGCGCCGGCGACGGCGAGGGCGTCCTCGTGCGCCGCGACTGCGTCGGCTCCTTCTGGGACGAGGTGCGCACTGGTGAGTGCTCGCTGACCCGCTCCGGCGTCGCCTACTCCTACCAGGAGCCCGAGTGGGGACTGCCCGCCCGCTACCTCGTCGTCGTCTTCTCCGGCATGCACTCGGACTGGAACTACCCCGGGCTGGACCGCTACATCTTCCCCCAGTTCCGGCACGTTGGGTCCCTCACGCCCCCCGGCACCGCCGTGCTGAGACTGGGTGACCTGGGCGGCGTCTCCGGCTCGTTCTTCATGGACACCGCGGACGCGCCGTCGAACTGCGATGACATCTCCGAGCTCATCGTGGCCGCCATCAACAGGCTCGGCCTGGAGCCCCAGCGTGTCTGCCTCATCGGCCCCTCCAAGGGCGCCACCGGCGCCGCCATCCACGGGCTGCGCCTCCACCTGCCCTTCATCGCCGTCGACCCGATTGTCGACGACACCTTCTACCGGGAGGAGCGCGACGACCAGCACTTCACCGGCGCCCCCATCTTCCCCAGGCGCGTCGAGGAGGTCCTCGCCGAGCTCATCGACGAGCCCGGATCGGCCTCCCCGCCGCCCTGCGCGGTCCTGACCGCCCGGGGCTCCGAGATCTGCTCAGACGCCCTCGCCTTCGCCCGGGACCTGCGCCGCCCCTGCGCCGTTTACGAGTCCGATGACCCCAGGGTCGACGCCCACCCCGGCGTGGCGCGCGCGGTCCTCGGGCCCGCCATCGCCGCGCTCAACGCCATCCTGCTGGGGATCCCGGTGGGCAGCACGAGCGCGGCGCCATCGACCAGCGCCCGCGAGAGTTGAGAGGTACCGAGATGGATTACCTAGACGGTGTCGAGCTCCTGCCCCGTCGCCCCCACAAGGGCGTGTGGGACGTCCCTCTCGACGACTTCGCCTCCGACCCGGCCGGCTTCCAGGCCGCCCTGGCCGACCAGGACCCCGACTTCATCCGGGTCGCCGACGCCGCGATCACCGGCCCCGAGGGCCCCATCGGGGTGGGGCGCGCCGACGCCCGCCTCCACGCCCTCCACAAGTTCCTGGCCGGCAAGGGCTATTTCATCTGGGAGGGCGGCGACGGCGTGGCCAAGTACATCGCCCGCGGCCGGATCCGCGGCTTCTGGGAGCCCATCACCTCCGGTGAGATCTCCATGACGAAGGACGGCGTCCTCTACCAGATGATCCTGCCCGAGGGCGGCAACGCCCTGCGGCGCCTCGTCGTGGTCTTCTCAGCGATCCACACGAACGACAACGAGGCCTCCTTGTGGAGGTACTTCCCCCACCACTACCAGCACCTGCGCGGGCTGATCCCCGGGGACACCGCCATCCTGCGCATCGGCGACCTGGGGGGCGTCGTCGGCTCCTTCTACGGCGACACCCTCGACGCCCCGGGCAACGCCACCGCCATCAGCGCGCTCATCGCCCGGGTGATCCGCTCCTTCGAGATCCCGCCGGCGCAGGTCTGCCTCCTGGGCTCCTCCAAGGGCGCCACCGGCGCGGTGCGCCACGGGGTGGCCCTGGGCCTGCCCTTCGTGGCCGCCGACCCCGTGCTCGGGGACCAGTACTACGAGAACTCCCGCGATGACGCCCACTTCACGGGCCCGGAGGTCTTCACCTCCACCAAGGACGCGGTCTTCGCCGAGCTCCTGGCCTCCGAGCGGCCCACCGGCGCCAGGGGCGTGTTCCTCACCTCCCCGCAGTCGCCGCAGCACGACATGGTCGCCCAGTACGCCCAGAGCCTGGGGCGCCCCACCCTCCTCTTCGACTCCTCGGACTACAGGATCATCGACCACCCATGGGGGCCCGGAGCCGTCCTCGGCCCGACCATCATGGCCGTCAACGCCCTCATCCTGGGATGGTCCCTGCCTGAGGGCGCCATCGAGCTGTGAGCATGCGGCGCGCGCTGTGGCACCTGCGCCACGGCGGCCCGGCCGGCCTGAGGGAGCACCGCCGCCGCCAGCGCGCCGCCCGGCCAACCGCGAGCCGACGGCGCGCGCGCCCCGGCGTCCCGCGGGGCGTGGAGGGCATCCCCGATTGGGATCTCCCCGAGGCCGACGCGCCCCGGCACGACGTGACCGTCGGTGTCATCGCCGACGAGTTCACCTCCCTCGCCCTTAGCTACGAGTGGCGCGCCGTGGTCCTGGACCCGCACGGCTGGCGGGCCCAGCTTGCCGAGCAGCCCCTCGACCTCATCTTCGTGGAGTCCGCCTGGCATGGGAACGACGACGCCTGGATCTACCAGGTCCTCGGCGACTCCGCCCCCTCCCAGGGGCTGCGGGAGCTCATCGCCGCGGCCCGGGCCGCCGGGATCCCCACGGTGTTCTGGAACAAGGAGGACCCCGCCCACTACGACGACGCCATCGCCACGGCCGCCCTTTTCGACCGCGTCTACACCACGGACTCCACCCTTGTGCCGCGCTACCGGGCCGAGCTCGGGCACGACCGCGTCGGCGTCCTGCCCTTCGCCGCCCAGCCCTCTATCCACAACCCCATCCGCCTGGTCGGCCCGGACGGGCGCCCCGTGGAGCGCAGCGGCGTCGCCTTCGCCGGCATGTACTTCGCCCACAAGTACCCCGAGCGCCGCGAGCAGATGGACACCCTGCTCGGCGCCGCCACCGACGCCGGGCGCCGCACCGGCCACGGCCTCGTCATCTACTCGCGCTACCTGGGGGACGACGACCGCTACCAGTTCCCCGCGCCCCACGACTCCGCCGTGCGCGGCAGCCTCGACTACGCCCAGATGCTGTCCGCCTACCGCGCCCACCGGGTCTTCCTCAACGTCAACTCGGTGGTGACCAGCCCCTCGATGATGGCGCGGCGCATCTTCGAGATCGCCGCCTGCGGCACGCCCGTCGTCACCATGCCCAGCCCCGCCACCGGCGCCTTCCTGCCCGCCGGGAGCCTCGCCGTCGTCCAGGACCGCGTCGGCGCCGAGCGCGCCATGCGGGCGCTCTGCGCCAATCCCGAGCTCGGCGACCGCATGACGCACCTCGCCCAGCGCGAGATCTGGGCCCATCACACCTACTCCCACCGGGTGGACACGGTCCTGGCCGACCTGGGGATGCCCGAGCGGCGCCGCCGGGCCCCCTCCGTGGCGCCCCTCATCTCCACCAACCGGCCCCACCGCCTGGCGGGCACCCTGGAGGGTCTCGCCGCCCAGGAGGACGTGGAGATCCGCCCGATCATCCTCACCCACGGCTTCGAGGCCGACGCCGATGCCCGCGCCCGCGCCCGCGAGCTCGGCCTGGAGGCCACGTGGATGAGCGCGCCGGCCAGCACGAGCCTCGGCGCCAACTACACGGCCATGCTCCAACGGGTCGAGGCTGATCTCATCGCCAAGATGGACGACGACGACCTCTACGGCCCCCACTACCTGTCCGAGGCTCTGGCGGCCATCGACTACTCGGGCGCCGGGATCGTCGGCAAGCACGCCCACTACGTGCACCTGGTGGGCGGCAACCTCACCGTCCTGCGCTTCCCCGAGTGGGAGCACAGGCGCACCTCCTTCGTCTCCGGCCCGACGATCGTGGCCAGGACCGACCTCGCGCGATCCGTCGGCTTCCCCGACACCAGCCAGGGTGAGGACACCGCGCTGCTGCGCGGCGCCATCGACGCCGGCGCGAGCATCTACTCCACATCCCGGTTCGGCTTCGTCCAGCGCCGGGGCGCCGCCGCCGATCACACGTGGGCCATCGACGACGCCGAGATCCTGGCGACATCGCGCCTGAGCCACTTCGGCGAGCCGGGCGCCACCGCGATGCCCTGAAGGACCGTCCCCGGGCGCGCGGGGGGCGCGGGCCGGGGCCGCCCCGCCCGCCCCGCCGGTCCCTCAGCCGCGCGCCGCGAAGGCCTCGACGCCGTCGGCCACCCAGTCGTAGAAGGCGCGGACGTAGTGGAAGGGGGCCGCCCCCCAGCGGTGGGCGTCATCGGCCACGACGAGATCCTCGGGCACCTGGAGCACATGAGTGCCCAACTCGCGCGCCCTGTCGTAGTAATCGATCATCGCCCAGTTCGCTCCCAGGGCGCTCATGCCCCAGCTGCGCACGGTGGAGCGCCCCTGCGCCGTGCGGGCCGCCCAGGGCGCCTGGAGGAGGATCGTCCGCTCCAGCAGCCCGACGCGCTCGAGCATCGCCCCGAGGCGCGGCAGGGCGGCGGCGAAGAGCCCCTGGTGCTCGTCGGTGCCCATCTCGATGAGGCGCCCGCCCAGCGGCTCGTAGAAGTCCCGGCCCAGGCGCAGGCTCGCCGTCAGGCCCTCCGTGGAGCGGGTCAGCCAGTGCCCGGGGGAGGCCTCGATGACGCCGAGGCGCTCATCGGTGAGGTCCCACAGCAGCACGTCCGTGGACTCGGCCAGGCCCTCCAGCTGGGCCTCGGCGTCGCCAGCGGCGTCGGAGGCGAAGCAGCGCCGCGCGAAGGCGCCCTCCAGCGCGCCGGGGTCGATCGCGCTGACATCCACGACATTGCCCGTGGAAATGATGGACTGCCTGGCGACGTAGCGGGCTACCAACCAGCCGCGCTCCTGGAGCACCGTGGCGGAGTCCCTGCCCACGCAGGATCCGAGGATCGCCAGGGATCGAGCGGGGGCGGGAGTGGTCACTGGGGGGCGTCCTTACGGTGACGGGGCGCGTAGAGGCCAGGGCGGCGCGCGGCGCGGGGGGATGGTGGGGAGGAGGCGGGCCAGGGAGCCGCCGACCCGCTCATCCTACCGGCACTCCCCGGGGCGGGCGCCGCGGGACTCGCGGGGGCGCAGGTGGCGCGGGGCGCCCACTTGCGCCGGCAGCGCGCCAGGATCTCCTCCGCGGTGGCGCTCTCCCCCTTGGCCACGTTCCAGGACCACCAGCGGTAGTCGTGGGCGATCTCCGGGCCCGGGCCGTCGCCGATGAGCTGGCCGTCCATGAGCCAGATCGCGCGCGTGCACATCTCCTCGATGGTCTGGGCGGCATGGCTGACGATGAAGACCGTTCCGGCATTCGCGCGCAGCTCGGCCATCCGGCTCTCACTGCGCTCCTTGAACGCGGCGTCCCCGGTGGACAGGGCCTCGTCGATGAGCAGGATGTCCGGGCTGGCCGACACCGCGATCGCGAAGCGCAGCCGCGAGGCCATCCCCGAGGAGTAGGTGCTCATGGGCCGGTAGATCGCCTCGCCGATGCCCGCCAGGCCCACGATCCCCGGCAGGGCGGCGCGGGCCTGCTCCGGCGTCATCCCCATGGCCAGGCAGCCGAGGATGACATTGCGCTCCCCGGGAAGGTCCGGCACGAGGGCCGCGTTGACGCCCAGGAGCACGGGCGTGGAGCGCGCCAGGACCCTCCCCGAGCGCGGCGTCTCCAGGCCCGCCACGATGCGCAGAAGGGTGGACTTCCCCGAGCCGTTGCGCCCCAGGATCCCAAGCGACTCACCGGCCCGCGCCACGAAGGACACCCCCTTGAGGGCGTCGACGGCCACGCGCGGGCGGCGCCCGAGGGCCCTCATCGCGATCCGGCGGGAGGGGCTGAGGGCGCGCATGGCCGAGGCGTCAGCCGAGGGCGCCCGGTAGCGCACATGGAGGTCGTCGACGACGACGGTCGCGGGCGCCGCCGCGCGCTGGCCGGCCGACGGCGCCCCGTGGGCGGAGGGGGGCTCAGCGCTCGACGCCATAGGACTCCTCCCTCATCCAGAACAAGACGTACCCGGCGCCCACGGTGATGAGCGCCCACAGGCCCATGACCGCCCAATCACGCCCCGGTGGCACGCGCTGGTAGAGGATGACGTCGCGGTACATGGCCAGCAGCTTGTAACCGGGGTTCCAATCGACGACGAGCCTGGCGGCGGGCCGGTGCGTCATCTTGTCGAAGGAGAAGAACACCCCGGAGCCGAAGTACCAGAACTGGGCCACGAAGGGCCACACATTGCGCATGTCAGGCAGCTGCGCCGTGATCCTGGAGGTGAACAGCGCCAGGCCCAGGGCGAGGAGGCTCTGCAGCGCGAAGATCGGCGCGATGAGGACCCAGTGCCATGAGGGCCAGGCGTGCGGCGGCAGGATCATGACGATGATCAGCAGGGCGGCCAACGGCGGCAGCGTGTCCAGGGCGCCCCGGATCGTGAAGGAGATCGGCAGGGCCACCCTGGGGAAGGAGAAGGAGCGGATGAGGTTCCTGCCCGCGAACATCACCTGGCCCCCGCCGGTGATCGCCCGCTGCAGCGTGGGGAACATCGTGACCCCCACCAGCAGGTAGCCCACGAAGTTGTCGATGCCGCGGTTGGTCTCCAGCAGCAGCCCGAAGACCACGAAGAACACCAGGGCGTCGAGCATCGGCTTGACGATGAGCCAGATATTGCCCAGGAGGGTCCCCCGCTGGGTCCCCAGGGCGCGGGCGCGGGCGTCGGCCCAGATGAAGTGACGGCGCCGCCAGGTGCGGCGGATGTACGCCAGCAGGGGTGGGCGCTTGCCGACGGGCCTGAGCCCCGCTGAATCCGGCCTCTCGATCCAGGGCTCCGCAGGACTGATACTCATCGCACCTCCTCATGAATCGCGCGTACTGTCATCCCATTCTCCTCCCAGGTGGGTAGGCCACTCCCAGCCGACGGCGTGATGTGGGCCGCTCGGGCCGCGGCGCCATCGGCTCCGGCCTGGGCGAGCAGCCTGATCCGCGCCGCCAGCGCGCCGGCGTCGCCCGCGGGGAAGAGGAGCCCGCCGCCCCGGGTGACCTCCACAAGCGCGGGCAGGTCCGAGGCGATCACCGGGCGTCCGAGCGCCTGCGCCGTCAGCGGCTTCAGCGGCGTGACCATCCGGCACACCGGCGTGTCCCGCCGGGGCGCGCAGAAGGCGTCGAGCGCCTGGTACCAGCCCAGGGCCTGACCCGCAGGGACGCGGCCGGGCAGGACGCAGATCCCCGACCCCGGGCCCAGCAGGCCCAGGTCCTGGGCGAGCGCGAGCAGACCGGGGCGGCTCACGCCGTCGCCGACGATCGCGCAGCGCGCGTCCACGCCCTGGGCGCGGGCGAGCGCCACGGCCCGCAGGAGCACGTCGAATCCCTCGTAGTCCACTAAGGACGAGACGCTTCCCACCCAGAAGCCCCCGGTCGGCAGGCCCAGGCGGGCGCGCGCCTGGGCGGGGGAGAGGGGCTCGGCGGCCAGGACCTCCCCCTCCACGGCGTTGGGCACGACCGTGATCCTCTCGGCGGGCACGCCCCGGGCCACGAGGTCATCGCGCTGGAGCGCCGACAGGACGATGATGGCGTCCGCCTGCCGGGCCATCTCGGCCTCCTTGGCGCGCAGCAGCGCGAATCGCTGGGAGGCCAGGGCCTCAGCCTGCTGCTCGGGGGGCCGGGAGGCCACCCAGGTGTACTCCAGCATCCCGCGCATCTCGTAGACCCACGGCAGGTCATGGCCGCGCGCCACGGCGGATACCACGAGGGCGTTGGCGTAGTTCGTCGTCGTGTGCAGCACTTCGGGGCGGAAGGCGGCCACCTGCTGGGCCAGGAGCCGCGCCGTCTGCGCCAGGCGGGTCGCGGGCGTGGGCGCGAGCCGGGAGGGCAGGAGCCGGAGGTACTCCACGCCGTCGACGACGTCGCGCGAGCCCGCCCCCGCGCGGCCCACGGTCACGGGGTATCCGATCCGGGTGACCGCCCGCGGCTCCTCGCCCGCCCGCCGCTGGGCGAGGAGCAGGTGGTGCGAGCGCAAGGCGTAGCCCGACTGGGTGTGCGGCACGGAGTTGGTCAGCAGGTGCAGGACCCGGGGGGCCGCTGATCGCAGTGGCCCCTGCCAACCGGGGGAGGGGGCGGCGGGCAGCGCGAAGCCCGGGGACATCGTCGCCAGCTCGGCGGACAGGCGCGCCCGGGCGGCCCGGATCGAGTGATGGCTCCGTCCGGGAAGCCTGCCCCGGGAGGAGGGGGAGCGGGCCAGGACGGCATCGAGCGCCCCGATCGCCTCATCCAGGTGCCCCCGCGACCACAGGTCGCGGGCCTGGATCCTCGCCGGGGCGGCCCCGGCCCCGTCGGGCAGGAGATCGGTCAGGCCCACGGCCAGGGCGATCTCAGCCGCCAGGCGCTGGCCCAGGGCGCTGCTCGGGCGGGCCTGGGCGAGGGCCCGCGCCGCCAGCGCCGGACGATCGGCGAGCAGCGCGGCCAGGGCGGCGCGCGGCGAATCATCGGCCGCGCCCGCGCCCACCGCCCCGGACAGCGCCGCGCGCGCCCCGTGGGGAAGGCGGCGGGCGCTCTGCAGCGCCAGCAGCAAGGGGTCCTCCGCCATGTGCCGCGCGGCGGTGTCGGCCAGGAGGCTGACGGCGCGCAGCCTGGTGAGAGCCGCGGGAGGCGCTGCGCTTGGGGCCGGGGGGAGCGCGCAGAAGCGCGCCCGGTGGCCTGGGGGCTCAGCCATGGGTGACCTCGTTGAGCAGTTCCTCGTAGCGGGTGACCTGGTCGCGCCGGCGCGCGTGGCGGGAGAGCCACTGCCGCCCGGCGCTAGCGGTCAGGCCGGAGCGGTCCGCCGCCAGGTCCGCCCAGGCGGCGGCCAGCGCCCCGGGATCCTGCGGGGGGACCACGAGCCCGGCGCTCGCGGAGCGGATGATGTCGGCCGCCTCGCCGTCGACAGCGCCGCTGATATGGCGACCGGTGGCCAGGGCCTCGTAGAGCTTGGAGGGCACCGTCATGGACATGGCCGGCCAGTCCTGGAGGCTCACGAGGACCGTGTCGGCCCAGGCGTAGTGCTCGGCCACCGCCTCGGGGGCGACCAGCGGCAGCATCTCCACCGGGGCGCCCAGCCTCTTGGCGGTGGCGCGGATGTGGGCGGCCCGCGCGCCGTCGCCCACGATCCGCAGGCGCAGGCGGGCCCCCCGGCGCTCGGCGAGGACCGCCGCCTCCACCGCGGCCGCCAGCCCCTGGCTGCGCCCAACGGTTCCCAGGTACACGACGCGGAGTTCGGGGCGCCCATCATCACCGTCCCGGCGCGGTGGGGGAGCGGGCAGCACCCAGTCCGACGGGGTCGCGCTGTTGCGGATGACCTTCACCCTCTTCATGCCCCGCTCCCGCAGCGCCTGGGCGAAGGACTCCGTGGTGGCCACGACGGCGTCGGCCCTGCGTTCCAGGACGGTGACGAGCGGGGGGACGAGGGCGGCGCCGTGGCGCAACGAGCGCGGAGCCCAGGCTCCGACGCCGCGCGGGTCTCCGTCGGCACCGCCTGTCGCGCCAGCCCCGCCCGAGGGCCCGGCCCAGTGGTGGCTCGAGTCGAGGATGTCCGGCCAGGCGTCGCGCAGCTCGGCGACGACGGGGCGCCGCAGCGCGCCCCCGACCGCCAGTGCCGCGGGCAGGGTCGGCAGGCCCGGGACCGAGCCGATGACGACGTCGGGGCGGTGCCTCCCCCCGAAGCGCGCCAGGGCCAGGCGCGCCCCGTCCGCCGCGGCGAGCGCTTGATCCGCGCCGCGCCCGCCGATCCCCACCCCGTAGGGCCTGAAAGCCGTGCGGTGGATCATCGCCCCGCTCTCATCGCGAGTGATGGCTCCCGGGGCGAACCGGGGTGAGGAGTCGAGCAGCGCGCCAGCCGGGTAGTGCGGGGCGGGAGTGAGCACGGCGAGCTCATGACCGCGCTCCACCAGGCCGCGGGCCAGCCACTGCCAGCGGTTCTGGGGCGCGCCTGTCTCCGGCGCCCAGTAGTGGGTGAGCAGGAGGAGCCTCATCCCTGCTCACCATCCTCAGGGACACCGCCCCTGGGACTGGAGCCGCCCTGGCCGCTGTAGCCCTGGCGCTCATGGCGCTCCTGGCGCTCCTGGCGCGCCGCGCCCACGAGCGAGGGCAGGCTCATGTAGCAGGCCAGGACCACCAGCATCCCGATAACGCCCGGCGCCCACGCGACGCGCCCGCCTGGCCCCTGCCAGGAGGCCAGCGCCACCGCTGAGCAGGCCGCCGCGCAGGCGCCCACGAGGAGCGCCACCGCCCAATGGGGCCACCCGGCGGCGACGAGCCGCTGGTAGACGTGTTCACGGTGTGGCTCGTACCAGCGCTGCCCGGAGCGGGCGCGGCGCCACAGGGTCAGGCCCGTGTCGGTGGCCAGGATGAGCAGCGGGGCCACGGCGACGAGCAGTGGCACCCCGGAGGCCAAGCAGAGGGCCGCGCCGAAGGACCAGGCCGCCCCGAGGGCGTAGGAGCCGGAGTCACCCAGGAAGACCCGGGCGCGGGGCGCGTTGAAGGGCAGGAACCCGGCGACCGCCCCGCCGAGCCCGGCCATGACGAGCGCCAGCCCGGGGATCCCCACCGACAAGGCCACATGCGCGTAGTACGCCGCGGCCACGAGGGCGTGCCCGGCGGCTACCCCGTTCGCGCCATCCATGAAGTTCGTGGCGTTGACCATGGCGACGGCGCCCGCCCCCAGTGGGATCACGAGCCACAGCGGGGCCCCCGTGATCGACGTCGTGAGCAGGGCCAGCCCAGCGCCCAGGATCGCCTGGGCGATGAGGCGCCCCTTGATGGGCAGCGTGTACAGGTCGTCGCCGAGCCCCAGGATCGCCAGGGCGAGAATCGTGGAGAGCCCCGCGCTCAGCACCTCGATGAGCCTGCCGGAGCGGACCATCGGCCCCCCTGCCATGGCGCCGGCCAGGCCCGCCCCGACGGCGATGACCGCGGCCAGGACCAGGGCGCATCCGCCTCCTCGGGGCACCGGCCCGGCGTGGAGGGAGCGGCCAACGGGGACATCGATGACGCCGGCCCTCCGCAGCACTGGGATGATGGCGGCGGTCAGGACAGCCCCGGCCGAAAGGCCCATGAGGGCGCCAACGGTCGTGCCCCAGGCCCAGGCCCCGGGCGGCTGCGGGATCCAGAATGCCTGCTGAATCATGTGGGGGCGCCTGCCCGCTCGACGGCGCCCCTGGCGGTCGGAGTGCCACTGGGGGCGGCGGTCGGCTGCCTGCTTGCCGGGGCGCGCATCCATCGGGTGGCCGACCTGACGCCGGGGCCGCCGGTCTGGCCGTCCGCGGGGGCGGCGGCCCCGGGGCCCGCGACCGGCGCCCCGGGAGCGGGGGCCCGGCTCGTGCCCGTCATCCACCTGCGCACGAGCTCGCCCTGGGGGCCCCACTCCGAGCGCAGGCGGAGATCATCGATGTCCTGGAGGAGCCCCAGCCCGAGCGCCGCGACATCCACGTGCGAGATGAGCGGGTGCCAGGGACGGCGGTCGGCCTCCCCGGCGCCGAACAGCGACTCCGTCATCTTCTCCCCGGGACGGACCCTCGTGTAGGCCACCCGCGGCTCGTCAGCGCCCATGAGGGAGGCGAAGCGCCTGGCCAGGGACTCGATGTTGTGTGGCTCGCCCATGTCCAGGACCAGGACCTCGCCGGAGCGCCCCAGCGCCCCGGCCTGGAGGACCAGTTGGCAGGCCTCGTTGATGGACATGAAGAAGCGCTCCATGCGGGGATCCGTGACGGTCATGGGCAGTCCACGCTCCAGTTGGGAGGCGAAGGTGTGGAGCACCGAGCCACGCGAGCCCAGGACATTGCCGAAGCGCACGGAGATGAAGCGCCGATCGGCAGGCAGGCTCAACCCCACGGCGGCGGTCAGCCGTTCGGCGATGCGCTTGGAGTGGCCGAGCACGCTGGTGGGATCGGCCGCCTTATCGGTGGAGATGTTGATGAACAGGCGCACGCCATGGCTGGTCGCGGCCGTGAGGAGATCTCGGGTGGCGGCCACGTTGGTCAGGAAGGCCTCCTCTGGGAAGCGCTCGGTGAGGGTGAGGTGCTTGAGGGCGGCGGCGTGGAAGACGATCGTCGGGCGGGCCTCGTCGAAGAGGCCGCTAATGAAGCCGGGGGCGCGCAGGTCCCCGAGGATGAGGTCGGGGGAGTCGAGCATCGCCTCGCCGTCGAGGGACAGCTGGACGGCGTGCAGGGCGGACTCGTCCCTGTCCACGAGGATGAGCCGCTCGGGCCGGTACCTCGCGATCTCATGGCACAGTTGCGCCCCGATGGAGCCCCCCGCGCCGGTCACGAGGATTCTCTCGCCGGTCAGGTAGGAGGCGATGGCGTCAACATCGGTGTCGATCGCCCGGCGCCCCAGCAGGTCCGAGATCTCCAGGGGGCGGAAGATCCCGGTGCCTCGCTGGGCGACGGCGCTCGGCGGCGCGGGCGCGAGGGAGGGCGCCAGGCCCATGAGCTCCTCGGTGCCGGGCATGACCCGTATCGCGAGGCCGAGCTCGCGCGCCCGGGCCACGACGCCGTCGACCTCCTCCGGCCTGGCCGAGGGCACCGCCAGCAGGACGAGATCGGCGCTGGTCTCCCGGGCCACCTGCGCCAGGGCGCGCCAGGGGCCGAGCACCCGCACCCCGGAGAGCCGCAGATGCCGCTTGGCGGGGTCGTCGTCGAGCAGGGCGACGGGCGTGTAGGGGGAGGACGGGTCGTTCTGCATGAGGCTGATCGCCGCGGCGCCGCCGCCCCCGGCGCCCATGACGATCGTGCGCCGGGCGCGTCTGCCGACCGGCCGCTGGCGCGCCTCGACCACCCGCAGGTAGAGCCACCGGCAGGCCAGGTGGAGGGTGAGGGCGGCGCCGCCGGAGAGGACAGAGTCGCGCAGCGGCAGGAGGAGGCCCGCGGACATCCCGGAGGCCGCGGATAGGGCGACGGCGATGATGACGTCGGTCAGCAGGACGAAGGGGATCTCATCGATGGTCGCGAAGCGCGCCCTGCCCCGCAGGAAGGCCAGGTAGCCGGCGATCTGGAAGATGATCGCCAGCAGCGCCGTCAGCGTGACCCCCATGCCCTCGGGGTGGGCGTCGATCCCCGTGGTCAGGCTGAGGGCGGCCACGACCATCACGGCCAGCCCCCACATCGCGGAGTCGAGGGCGGCGGTGGCGCCGTGGGGCAGATGCAGGCGGGAGCCGCCGATCTCCCGCTCCCGCCACCCGGGCCCCGACCCACCCCTCGTGAGCGATGAGCCCGTTGGCGGCGATGAGGGCCTCACGGGCGGTGGGGCCGTCCTCGCCCCGAGCTCGGTCGAGGCGGCGCCATGCTCAGGCATGGGGAGAGTCCTTCGTTCAGGGACAAGGGTGCGGCGCCTGCGGAGCCGGTGCATAACAGGTCAGGGGTTGTATCGGCCGTTATATCAGCACTGAGGCGCCTTCGGCGGCGTCGCCCCAGTATCCCCTATAAGCGCTGCTTGTGGAGTGGATTCGGTGGAGATCACAGGCTCCTCCCTTCGCGGGGGCGGCCGCGTGGTGGCCGGCCCTTGGTCTGCCAAGGGCGCTGACCGCGTTTTCGTGACAGCATGACGGCTGGAATGCCGCACGTGCCACGACTGCTCGCCGTCCCGACGACCGGTCCTCTGGCCGACGATCGATGAAGGAGGCGCCATGGGAGCCGATGGCGCGACCCTGCCCGCCGGTGGCGACGCCGTCGCCATCTATGACACGACGCTTCGCGACGGCGCCCAGCAGCAGGGCGTCTCCTTCACCGTGGGGGACAAGCTCTCCATCATCGCCCTCCTCGATGAGCTCGGCGCGGCCTACATCGAGGCCGGCTGGCCCGGAGCCATCCCCAAGGACACCGAGCTCTTCGCGCGGGCCCGGGAGTTGGACCTGGCCACCGCGCGGCTCGTGGCCTTCGGCGCCACCCGCCGCCCGGGCGCCCGCGCCGCCGAGGATTCTGGCCTGCGCGCGCTCCTGGACAGCGGGGCCGAGACGATCACCCTGGTGGCGAAGTCCGACCCGAGGCACGTCGAGCGGGCCCTGCGCGCGACGCGCGAGGAGAACTTGCACATGGTCGCCGATTCGACGGCCCTCCTGGTGGGGGCGGGCCGGGAGACGATGGTCGACCTGGAGCACTTCTTCGACGGCTTGCGACGGGACGCCGATGGCCAGCCCTACGGGATCGAGGTGGCCCTGGCGGCGGCCCGCGCCGGCGCCAGTGCCGTCATCGCCTGTGACACCAATGGCGGCGCCCTCCCGGGCACCATCGCGGACTCTGTCGCCCGCCTGCGCCGGGCCCTGGACGCCGCCGGGCACCCAGACTGCGTCGTCGGGATCCACACCCATGACGACTCGGGCCTGGCCGTGGCCGGCGCGATGGCGGCGGTGGAGGCCGGAGCCCGCCAGGTGCAGGGCTGTGTCAACGGCATGGGGGAGCGCACTGGGAACGCCGAACTGCTGACCATCATCGCGAACCTGGAGCTCAAGACCCGCTTCACCGCGCTTCCGGGAGATGAGGCCGAGCGGGCGCGGCGCTTATCTGAGCTCTCGCGCGTGTCGCGCTCCGTGGGGGAGATCGCCAACCGCGCCCCCTCCACCCGGCAGGCCTACACGGGGGCCAGGGCCTTCGCCCACAAGGCGGGCCTGCACGCCTCGGCGATCCGCGTGGATCCCGACCTCTACCAGCACGTCGACCCCGCCCGCGTGGGCAACACGATGAGCATGCTTGTCTCGGAGATGGCGGGGCGCGCCTCGATCGAGCTCAAAGCCCGCGAGCTGGGCATCGACGCCTCGGGGCAGGGCGACGTCCTGGGCAGGGTGGCCGAGGAGGTCAAGGCCCGGGAGGCCGTCGGCTACGCCTACGACGCCGCGGACGGCTCCTTCGAGCTGCTGCTGCGCCACGCGCTGGGGGAACCGCCCGACTACTTCCGCGTGGAGTCCTGGCAGGCCTCGGTGCGCGCCGCCCCGGTGGGGGCGGATCGCCTCCTGCCGGTGGACGGCTCCACCCACACCCAGGCGGAGGCCACGGTGCGCCTGCGCGCGGGCGGGAGGCGCTTCGCGGTGCTGGGGGAGGGCAATGGCCCGGTCAACGCCCTCGACGCCGCCCTGTGCGATGCGCTGGCGCAGGTGTACCCGGAGATCCGGGCCTTCGAGCTGACCGACTACAAGGTGCGGATCCTCGACGCCGAGCGGGGCACGCGCGCGATCATCCGAGTGCTCATCGACCTCACCGATGGCGAGCGCACCTGGTCCACGGTGGGCGTGGGCACGGATATCGTCGAGGCCACCTGGGAGGCCCTCACCGACGGGCATGTGGTGGGGCTGATCCGAGCCGGCGTCAGCCCGCGCTGAGAGGAGGGCCAGCCTGAGGGTGCCGGCATTCTCAGCGCGCGGGCGGACGCGGGCCTCTAACCCGCGGTAATAGAGGATCTGGCATCGCGCCGGGGAAAGGGATCCTCAAACCTCGCCATGGCCCATCGCCCTCTGGGGTGGCTGACGGGGCTTGAACCCGCGACCTCCTGGACCACAACCAAGCGCTCTGCCAACTGAGCTACAGCCACCATGCGCAGTTCCCGCGATGAGCAGGACCGCAACGAATCGGTACTGTATCGGCTCGCTCAGAGCTCCGGCAAACCGGGGGCCGTGGACTGCGTCACGCCGCGGCCCGGGCCTGCGCCCCCGGCTGCTCGCCGACCCGCGGTCCGCGCGGCTCAGGCCTGGCTGCCGGCCGCCGTCGTCGGGTTGGCGAGGATCTGGGCGGCGATGGCCCGGCAATCATCCGAGGACGGTCCCTCGCCGTCGGGGAACAGCACCGCGCGGTAGTAGCGCAGCTCGTCGATGGACTCCAGGATGTCCGCGAGCGCGCGGTGCCCGCCGTTCTTCTCCGGGGACTGGAAGTAGGCGCGCGGGTACCAGCGCTTGGCCAGCTCCTTGATGGAGGAGACGTCCACTACCCGGTAGTGCAGGTAGTCGATGAGTTCGGGCATGTCGCGCGCGAGGAAGGCCTTGTCCGTGCCCACCGAATTGCCCGCGAGCTGCGCCGTGCGGGCCGTGGGAGCGAGGGAGCGGACATGGTCGAGCACTGCCTGCTGCGCCTCGGCCATTGTCAGCCCCTGCTCAAGTTCGTCCAGCAGGCCGGAGGAGGTGTGCATGCCGCGCACGAAGTCGTTCATCTGCTCCAGGGCCGCCGCCGGCGGCTTGATGACGACGTCGATCCCCTCCCCGAGCGGCTTGAGCTCGTAATCGGTCACCACCACGGCGACCTCGATGAGCGCGTCGGCGCCCAGGTCAAGGCCAGTCATCTCGCAGTCGATCCACACCAGGGGATCCGAGGTTGTCATCTGTCGGCTCACGGGCCAGCAGTCTAGTCCGGCCGGTCGCCCCCGGAGCCCGCCACCGTCAATGTCTCCCCATCGGCCCGCCGCCTGACGTAGATTCGGTCTTAGCGCCACCCCTCTCCCCGCAGATCACGGAGTTCCTCGATGACATCCCTCGATGAGCCGCGTCCCCTCGGCAGTTCCTACTTGCTCAAAGAGCGGATCGGGCACGGCGCCCAGGGGGAGGTGTGGCTCGCCAGCAGGACCGAGGAGGCTGACGGCGCCGCGACGCCGCTGGCGGTCAAGATCCTGCGCTCCGATCTCATCGACGACCCCAGCGTCGTCGAGCGCTTCGTGCGCGAGCGCGCCACCCTCATGCGCGTTCACTCGCCCTACGTCATCGCGGTGCGGGACATGGTGGTCGAGGGCACGACCTTCGCGATCGTCATGGACTATGTGCCGGGGCCGGACCTGCGCGAGGCGGTCATGTCCACCGGCCCCCTGCCGCCCGCCGCGCTCGCCCGCCTGGGGGCTCGGATCGCCGAGGGCCTCGTCGCCGTGCACGCCGCCGGCGTGGTTCACAGGGACATCAAGCCCGCCAACATCCTGTTGGAGGACTGGCAGGCCGGCGCGCGACCCGGGCGGCACGCCTCCCCGGCCGAGCCGTCACCCGCCCAGGTGCCCGCCGACGCCGCTGCCGCCACGATGACCTCCTCTGCCGTGACCACCTGGGGCGACGGCGGCATCATCGCCCCGATCCCCAGGATCGCGGACTTCGGGATCGCCCGCATCTGCGATTCGCTGGCCACGGTCACCGGAACCGGCGCCGTCGGAACGCCCCTCTACATGGCGCCGGAGACGATCGCGGGCGCCCAGCCCGCCCCTGCCGCGGACGTCTATGCCCTGGGCATCGTCCTGTACGAGCTCGCCTGCGGCGTCCCGCCCTACGCGGGTCAGCCCGTCCAGGTGCTCGCCCAGCACGCCCAGCGCGACCCGGGCCGCCCCGCGGGCATCCCGGACGGCCTGTGGAGCCTCATCGCCTCCATGCTCGCCAAGCGCCCCGACCACCGCCCCACGATGCGGCGGGTCGCGGAGAGCTTGGAGCAGATGGTCCCGGCGCTCCAGGGCCTGCCGGCCACGGCGGCCCTCACCTCCCCACCTCCGACCATGCCCTCGGTCACGCCCTACGGCTGGGAGGAGGCGGCGGGCCCCGCCGCGGCGGGCGGGGGAGCGGCCTCCGACGGCGCCCAGCAGGCCACGCTCATGAGCTCGGCGGGGACCGTGCCCGCCACCGCCGTCATGCCGGGCGGAGTGGGCGCCGCCGCGGGCCCCGGCCAGGGGTGGCCCGGGGGAGGCCTGGGGAGCCCCTCACTGCCCGCCGCGGCCTACTCGCCGCCGGGGCCGGCGCTCGACGGCGCCGCCCCTCCCCGCGGACGGCGCCGCAAGGCGGCGCTCGGCGGCCTGGCCGTCCTCCTCGTCCTCTCACTGGCCGCGGGCGGGGCGTGGTGGTGGCTCCACGGCGGCACGGGGGCCGAGGGGCGGTCGGCCATGGGCTGGACATCGGGTATCACCGCGGGCAGCGGCGCCGACTCCCAACGTGAGTTCAAGGACGCCGACGGCGAGATCCGGCTGTCCCCCGAGGGATCGGTGATGCTCGCCAAGACCGGTGGGGCGGGCAAGTACAACACGTTCTCCCTCTACGACCTGGCCTCCTCGTCTCAGGGGGCCGCCTGGACGGGGGAATGCGACAGCGCGGTCGCGTTTTGGACCGAGCGCCAGGTGATCTGCCGGAGGAACAGCGCGAGCGCATCCGTCCTGGTGTCCCTCGCCGCTGACGGGACGGCGACGGAGAACACCTCCCCCCTGTCCAAGGACCAGACCCCCATCGGCTCCGATGGGACGCGGGCGATCGTTCACGGTGGCGGGTATCAGGGCAACCTCATGGCCCTGGACAGCGCCGGGAACACGGTGTGGACCGTGCGCGGCGAGTATCGGAAGGCGATCATCCGCGATGGCTTCATCGAGGCCTACGACTCGTGGTCGCAGCAGACGGTGGTCCTCGACTCGGCCACCGGGAAGCGGATCGTGAGCAGCTCGTCGGGCGACTCATCGGATTTCGACGGCCGAAATCCGCAGCCGGGGGGCATCGGGATCGACGCCGGGCCGCAGACCGTCTACCAGTGCGATCGAAGCAACTGCACGGTCTACGACTCGGCTGGCAACAGCGTCGGCACCGTCACCGACCCCGGTAGGAGCTCCTGGGTGCTCTCCGGCCCCGTCACGCCCAAGCGCCTCCTGGAGATCCTCCAGCGGGCAGGCGAGGAGGGGATCCAGGGCGGCGAGATCGATCTTGAGGGATCCATGAGGCTCCCGAGCCTCCAGGAGCCCAATTCTGACGGCAAGACCCTCGTGGCGGGGGCGGAGCGCATGGATGTGGTCACCGTCGACTCCGAGGCCTGCACGGCGGTAGTTGGCGGCACCTCGCTGTCCATCCCTCCCAAGGAGGTGAGCGACAAATGCCGCATCAACCCCGTTGGCTGGACCGCCGGGGACAAGGCGATCCTCGTCCAACTCGGTGGATCGGGCTCAGGCGCTCCGGACAAGGACGACATCCTCGGGGCCTACGACCCATCGACCGGTGCCGAGCTGTGGCGCGTGCCCGGCGACTGGGCCGCGGTGCCCGGCCGGGGCGCCGCGGCGGATGGATCAGCGGTCCGGGCGGCGGGCATCGATCCAGCCGGCCTGCGCGACCTCTTCCTCATCTGGCACGCCAAATCCGTCTTGAAAGGCGAGTACGTCCTCTACCGCGCCAACGGCTGAGGTAGTTCAGCGGCGGCCCCGGCGCCACAGGCCCACGTAGCACACGGTCAACGCGACGACGAGAATGGCCCCCAGCACGCCGAGGTTCGCGAGCCATTGCCCGGAGGCGTGATCCCACAGCTCATCGCTGCGCAGCGGGTTGATGGTGTTGAGATCCACCGTCCCCGCCGTCATCGCGAAGCCCCAGCGCGAGGGCATGACCCAGGAGAGCTGCTCGAAGACCGCCTTGCCCGTCACGGGAATGATGCCGCCGGACAGGACGAGCTGCGCCATGATCGAGACCACGAGTACCGGCATGACCTGCTCGGAACTGGACACGAAGGCGGACACCGCCAGGCCCAGCAGGCCGGAGGCGAAGGCCACCGCCCACAGGCCCATGGCCAATTCGAGCCCCGGATTCCCCAGGAGGATCGCCTCGGAGGGGGCCTTGTTGAGCGCCAGGGAGATCCCCACCATGAGGCTGACTTGAATGGTGACGATGAGCGCGAGCACGATCGTCTTGGCCAGCAGGTAGGAGCCCGAGCGCAGGCCGACCGCCTTCTCGCGCAAGAACACGTCCCTCTCCCCGATGAGCTCGCGGATTGTCACCGACATCCCGGAGAACGCCGCGCCCGTCACCAGGATCACGAGCAGTTGCAGCACCTGGTTGGAGTAGTAGACGCATGGCTGCTCGGCGGTGGGCTCGGGGATCACCGGGGTGGAGAAGCCGTCGCTGCCTGGGATCGCTTTGGTCAGCAGTCCCATGACCACGGGCAGCGCCAGCATGAACACGAGGTAGGAGGGGTCTGCCGCGATGATGCGCAAGTGTCTGCGCACCAGGGTGGACATCTGCCGCAGCGCCGACTGCTTGGGGATCCGCCTCGTGGAGGCGTCCACCTCCCGCTCCTTGGCGGGAGCGCCGCCGCGGCGCGTCGAGGGCACGGTCGCTTCGAGGTACTGCCTGAGTTCGGGGGTGTGGTTGCGGATGAGCGCGTACACATCCGCGAACCCGTCGATCGCAGGCGGATCGGTGAAGTCGCCCTTGGGCGCGTAGAGCTTGAGCCTGCCCTGGCTGGTGAGTTCGGCGTGACGCTGCCGGAAGTGGGTCAGGATCTGCTGGGGCGGGCCGTAGTAGACGGGCTTGCCGCCGGCGGCCAGGATGAGGACCTTGTCCGCCCTGTCGATGTGGTTCTCGTTGTGCGTGACCACGACGACTGTGCGCCCCGTGTCACCCGGCCGGGTGCCGTGCGCGAGACTCGCGAGCAGGTCCATGACGTCGCGGTCGAGCTGGGGGTCGAGGCCCGACGTCGGCTCGTCGAGGAACAGCAGTGAGGGGCGGGTGAGCAACTCGATCGCCGTCGACACCCGCTTGCGCTGGCCTCCGGAGAGCTTCTTGACCCGCTTGTCCACGTGCTGGGTCAGGTCGAGATCCTCGAGGACCTCGGCGATCCTGCGCCTGCGCTCCTCCTTGGACACGTCCTTGGCGAAGCGGAGCTCGGCGGCGTAGTCCATCGTCTGCTGGACGGTGAGCGCCTGGTGGATGACGTCGTTCTGGGGGACCACGCCGATCTTGTTGCGCATGATCGGGTAGTGGTCGTAGACGTCGATCCCGTCGAAGAGCACCTGGCCGTGCTGGGCCTTCTGCTCGCCGGTGAGGGCCTTGAGCAGGGTGGACTTGCCCGCCCCGGAGGGGCCGACGACGGCGAGCAGTTCGTTGCCGGGCAGGGAGAAGGACACGCCGTCGAGGAGGCGCAGGTCCCCGCCGTTGACCTCGAAGACGAGGTCCTGGCCGATGAGTTCGCCGCCGGTGCCCGCGTTGACCTGCACCTCGCAGGTGCCATCGGGATTGACCGCGATGAACGTCGCGCCAATGCCCACGATGCTCGGCCGCGTCACCAGGACGCGCGGCACCCTCTGGGGGCCCAGGTAGATTCCGTTCGTCGAGCCCAGGTCCGTGATGAGGATGCCCTGCGGCGTCGGCTCGATCCTGGCGTGGTGCTTGGAGACGAGCGGGTCGTCGAGGACGAGGGCGTTGTCCGGCGCGCGGCCGATCGTCCCGGCCGCTGTGATGCGGAAGGCCTGGATCGTCTGGCGGCGCACGGGCGCTCTCATGCGATCCACGTCCTCGCCCGGCGAGGCGGCCGGGGGCATGGGCCCGGCCGGGGCCCCGGCGCGCGGCGCCGGGGGAGCGCCCAGGAGCGTCTCCGCGCTGCGTGTGTCGGGGGAGCCCACGGCCGTGGCGCGGCTGGGAGCATCCGCGGAGGGCGCCGAGGCGCCCGGGGCTAAGGGGCTCCCGGAGGCTCCGGCGTCCCGGGCCCCCTCCTCGGGCCGATCGGGGTGGCTCTTAGGCGGGGCGGGGCGGGGATCGGGGCGGGCCATTGTCTGGCCCGAGTCCCGCGGCGAGGGTTCCTGGACCGCGGGGGGCCGCCGCGGGCCGGGGGCCTGGGTGGCTCCCGCGGCGCCATCGGCGTCAGGGGCGGGCTGACCCGGCGCCCCAGCCGGCCCCGTGGGCGCAGGAGCGCCTGCCGCCCCTGGGGGGCCCTGCTGCCAGAGGGGCCGCCCCGCCGCGGGCTGGTACTGCCCGGGCGGAGGACTGGCGGGCGGCTGGGCGAAGGGCTGCCCGGGCCCTCCGGCGGGCGGCCCCGCGGGCGCCCCCATCGGGGGCATCATCGGCTGGCCGGGCGGTGACCCCATCGGCATCGCCGCCTGGGGCGCGCCGGGAGCCCCGGGTGGGGCGACGGGCCCGCCCACGGGGGTCATCGCGATCGCCGGCCCGGAGGCGTCGCCGAGCTGGATGCGCGTGCCATGAGTGATGAGGGCCTCTCGTACCGGCATGCCGTCGACCAGCATCCCGTTGCGGCCCTCGCACAGCACGTACCAGCCGGCGGGCTCGGGGCGCACGATGAGGTGGTGGCGCGAGACCAGCGGGTGGTTGACCTGGACCTGGCAGTCGGGCGTGCGGCCCACCCGGAACGGCTCGGTGAAGGTCTTGGGCTCCGCCGGGGCATGGGAGGACAGTGACTGAACGACGAGCGCGATGGGTGGCACGGCGATCCTTCCTGACGGGCAGACTGGTTCACGCGAGGACTGGGGCGGGAGGCCGGAGCGCTGCGGGACCGCCGCGGTGAGCCGCCTCAGCCTGGCGCCGACTCCCCACGCCACGATACCGGGTGGTCGGGATCGGGACACGGCGTGGCGTAGGCTGGATTCAGCGTCGGGCGACCCGGCGCGAGCCTCCATAGCTCAATGGATAGAGCATCGGCCTTCTAATCCGCAGGTTCCCGGTTCGAGTCCGGGTGGGGGCACCGTTGGAGTAACGCCGTTTTCCGGGGTCCTGGGCCCGGATGGGGGCATCGCCGCGCCGGGTTGGTCAAGCGCGATCAGCCCTGTTCCCATATTGTTGGATCATGCCCCCTACCGCCCCGTCGGCATCCCCAGCACCCCATGGGGAAGCCCTGCCCTCCTCGGCGCTCAGCCGCGCCCAACTCATCGAGGTGCTCAACAGCACCGTTGGCGACCTTGAGCGGCTCGATCTGGCGCTGGGCGCTTCCGAGACGGAGGCCGCTCGCCGTCTGCGCCACAGCCTCATCTGCCAGATCCGCGACCACGTCCTGCCCCGCATCGCCGACGCCGAGGTCCCGGCGATCGTCGTCGTCGGCGGCTCCACCGGCGCTGGCAAGTCCACCCTCGTCAACTCCGTGCTCGGGGCGGAGGTCTCCGTCGCCGGGGTCCTGCGCCCGACGACGCGCACCCCCGTCCTCGTGGTCAACCCCGAGGACCGCGAGTCACTCAGCGACCACTCCCTCGCCAGCGTGTGCGAGATCCAGGAGTCCGAGGCGGTGCCCGCCGGCCTGGCCCTCGTGGACGCCTCTGACCTGGACTCGGTCCACGAGTCCAACAGGGTCTTGGCCGCGCGCCTCCTGGAATCGGCCGACCTCTGGCTGTTCGTGACCACCGCCGCCCGCTACGGGGACCAGACGCCGTGGACCACGCTGGAGGCCGCCGCTGAGCGGAAGATGCCCATCGCGGTCGTCCTCAACCGCGTGCGCGCCGACGTCCTGCCGGAGGTGCGCAGGGACCTGATGACCCGCCTGGACCAGATCGGACTGGCCGAGGCCCCCTTCTTCGTCATCCCCGACGCCGGCCCGCACGAGGGCCTCCTTTCCGAGGACGCTGTCGGTGAGATCCGCGACTGGCTGCGGCTCCTGGCCGGGCGGCATCGCGCCGCCGGCCTCGTGCGCCGCGGCGGCCGCGGCCTGTGGTCGGCCCTCAAGAACGACCTGGCCGCCTTGGCCGACGCCGTCGATGTCCAGGACGACGCCGCCAAGCGCCTGGAGGAGGCCACCGCCGCGCTGCTCGTCGATCCCGGCGCCGAGATCCGCTCGGACCTGGAGCGCGGGGAGATCGGTGAGGGCGCGCCCACTACCCGGTGGGTCACCCTGGCGTCCTCCGGCGCCCCGCTCGCCCCCCTGGCCACGGGATCGCGCCTGCCCTGGGGCCTGATCGGGCGCGCCGCCAAGGCCCGGGCGGAGGCCCTGGCCAAGCTCGCCTCCGATTCCCAGTCGGCCCTGGCCTCGCGCCTTGAGGCCGCCCTTATCTCCCTGGCCGACGACGTCCAGCGGATCTGGGCCGAGGCCGGGGCGGAGGAGCCCGCTGGGCGCCTCCTGCCGGCTGTCCCCGACTCCGAGGCGCTCATCGCCGAATGGGCCGACGCCGTCCGCGCCGACCCGGGGGCCTCTGCTCGCGGCCTGCGCGGGACGGCGCTCGGCGATCTGATCATCGCGGCCGCCGCAGGCGTCGAGGGCTCGCGAGGAGCCACTGACAGGCTCCGCCTGGCCGACGCCGTGAACTCCGCGCGCGCCTCCCTGATCACCACGTTCGACGCCGCCCTGGCGCGCGTGGCTCCCCCCGGGACAGCCCTCGGACTCGCCCCCGACCCCGCGCTCGCCGCGGCGCTGCGCCTGCGCTCGGGTGAGCTCACGCCCTTCACCCGCCCTGGAGCGACCGCATGACCACTTCTCCTCAGCCTGATCAGCCCCGCACCGCCTCCACCGCCCAGGAGGACTCCCCGATGGTGCTCGACGCCGCCCATCTCGACGCGCGGCTCCACCGTCTGCGCGCGGCCATCGACTCCTGCCCGATGGAGGTCTCCGCCTCCCTCGCCCTGCCCGCGCGAACCAGCCTCGAGGAAGTCGGCGAGCGGCTCGTCCTGGGCGTGGACCACACGGTCGTCGCTCTCCTGGGAGGCACCGGATCGGGGAAGTCCTCCCTCTTCAACGCGCTGTCCGGGCTGCAGTTCGCCGATGTGGGCGCCCGCCGCCCCACCACCTCGGAGTCGGCGGCCTGCACCTGGGGCGATGACGCCATCGCCCTGCTGGACTTCCTGGGCGTCAACGACGAGCGCCGCATCCGCCGCGAGTCCCTCCTCGACGCCGACGACGAGGACGAGCTCGCCGGTCTCGTCCTGCTCGACGTCCCCGACTACGACTCGGTGACCACCGAGCACGCCCTCCAAGTGGACCGGCTCGTGCCCCTGGCCGACGTGCTCGTGTGGGTGGTCGATCCCCAGAAGTACGCCGACGCCGCCCTCCACGAGGGCTACCTGCGGGGTCTGGGCGCCCGCCAGGAGGACATGCTGCTGCTCGTCAACCAGGTCGACACCCTACCCCCCGGAGGGCAGGAGCGCCTCCTGAGGGACATCCGCTCCCTCCTGGACTCCGATGGGCTCCACGAGGTCCGGGTTATCCCCGTCTCGGCGGTCCGCGGCGACAACCTCACCCAGGTCCGCGACATCCTCATCGACAGGGTCTCCCGCGAGTCCAACGCCGCGCGCACCGCCTCCGCCGAGCTCGACGCCATCTGCCTGCGCCTGCGCCCGTGCGCCGCGGCCCACCCCGTGGGCACCTCGCCCGAGCACGAGGCCGCCGCGGTGGACGCCCTCATCCACGCCTCGGGCGCGCGCGCCGTGGAGGCCTCCATCCGCGAGGGACTGGCGCGGCCGCTGCCGCGGGCCCTGGCCCGCCCGGAGGCCCCCTCCCGCCCAGCCGTGACCGCCATCCGCACCACGTGGATGCGCCGCACCACCGAGGGCCTGCCCGCCGCCTGGCTGCGCAGCGTCGACGCCGAGGTCATGAGCCCGGAGGCCCTGGCCGCCCAGACCGCTGAGGCGGTCGGCTCCATCCGCCTGCCCGGGCGCCGCTCGCCGATCATCGAGCTCGGCTGGTGGGGAGGCCTCATCGCCACGCTGCTGGGGCTTGCCTGGGGCGGTCTCATGATCGCTCAGGGCGGCAACTTCCTCATCCCCATCTCCCTGCTCGTCATAGGCGCGCTGCTGTTCCTCTGGTCGGGGGCCCGCCGTATCGCGCGCGCCGATCAGGAGGCCAACGACTACGCGGACCGGGTGCGCGAGAGGCTCGCCGTCGTCGCCGCCCGGGGGTTGACCACGCCCGCGCAGGGCGTGCTCGCCCGGCATCGGGAGCTGCGCGAGGCCCTGCGCGTCTGAGCGCGCGCGTCTGAGCTCCCAGGCGCCCGGCGCGGGGAACCACAGGCGTCGCGGCGCCACCCGAGCGGGCCCGCCTGGGGGCCCGTCGGCCCATGGCGCAGCCGCCTCGGGCACTGTGGGAGGGAACCGGCGCCCGGCCGGATCCCCACCCACAGGAGTCATCATGACGCACCAGCTCGACCTCACCATCCAGGGCACCCTGGGCACGAACCCCGTCCTCACGTTCTCCGGGAGCGATGAGCGGCGCCTGGCCTACTGCCGCTTCCGAGTCGCCACCACCACCCGCCACCGCACGCGCTCAGGCCAATGGGTTGACGACCCCACCATGTGGTTCACCGCCAAGTGCTGGGGAAGCCTGGCGATCAACGCCGCTGAGGCCCTGCGCAAGGGGGACCCCGTCCTCCTCGCCGGACGCATGACCCAGGAGGCGTGGGACTCAGGCAAGGGCGTCATCATCACCAACGTGCTCAGCCTTACCGCTGTCGGCCATGACCTCAACCGCGGCTTCACCCGCTTCGCCCGCGTCCGCCGTGATGAGAACGGCAATGAGCTCTCCGACGGCGCCACGACCCCCGCGAGCCCGTCGAGCGCGCCGACGCCGGGCGCCGCCAGCGCGGGATCGGCGGACGCGGCCGAGCCGGCGGCGGGAGCGCAGGCCGCCGCCCCGGGGCCTGCGGCGCCCGCGCCGTTACCGGCGGACCACTGGGAGGTGCCGGCCGAGCGTCCCGGACGGTCGGCGGGGCCGGCCTACGTCGTCGTCGATGACGAGGCGGTCCAAGAAGAGGGGTAGGGGCGCTCGTGGTCGGGCGCTCGCGGTCGGCGCCCTCGCCGGGGCGTCTCAGGCCCGGGCGACGAGATGGTCGAGGTCCGCCGGGTGCGCCACCCGAAGCACCTCGATGAGGGCGCGCGTCATCACCTCGGCGGCCCGGGCGGCGTCGTCGAAGGCCTGGCGCATGACCTCCCCGTCGGACTCCCATCCCAGAGCGCCCAGCCCCTGGCGCATCGCGTCGTCGAGGAGGAACCTTCCCACCTCATCGACGATCGGCAGGTCCACCTCGACGCCGCCACCTCGCCCGAGGACGATCATCCCAGGCGGCTCCGGGGACACCTCGGGCCGGCCCCGAGAGGACAGGATCGCGCGCAGCCCCCGGCGCCGGCCGAGGGCGTCCTGAGCGGCGGCCGGCGCGGGAGCGGTGAGCAGGATCATCAGCCCCGCCCGGGCGTCGAGACCACTGGGGGAGAGCCCGTCCTGGGCCGCGCCCCCGCTCAGCGTCGCCAGGAAGGGGGCCAGGGACGGCGTGAAGCGCGCCCATGAGCCGTGGTCCACCACCGAGGCGAAGGAATCGCTCGCGGCGCGAAGCGCCTCCTGCTCGTTCATGGGACCAGGGTATCGGGAGAGGGGCCGGTGGCCGTCCGGCCGCGAGGATGATGGGGCAGCGCTGGGCGGGGCGGGCGCGCGTCACAGGGTTGTCGCCTTGCTCGCGCCCGGGCGTGTCACGGGCTGGATTCGCCCTCACCGTGCGTACCGTGGCTCTGACCGGCGCGCGTTGGCGCCTGTGCCTGCCAGGAGCGATCCACCGATGATCCGATTTGACCACGTCTCCAAGGTCTACAAACGAGGGGCCCGTCCCGCGCTCGACGATGTCGACATCGAGATCGAGCGCGGCGAGTTCGTGTTCCTCGTGGGCGCCTCCGGCTCCGGGAAGTCCACCTTCCTGCGCCTGACCCTGCGCGAGGAGCGCCCCACCTCAGGGGCGGTGCACGCGCTGGGACGGGACCTCTCCCAGATCTCCACCTGGAAGGTCCCCCAGTTGCGCCGCGAGATGGGCTTCGTCTTCCAGGACTTCCGGCTGCTGGAGACCAAGCCGGTCGCCGAGAACGTCGCCCTGGCGGCCCAGGTCATCGGCAAGCCGAGCCACTACATCCGCACCGCCGTGCCCGAGGCGCTCAAGCTTGTCGGCCTGTCTGGCAAGGAGAGGCGCCTGCCCCACGAGCTCTCCGGCGGCGAGCAGCAGCGCGTCGCCATCGCCCGGGCCATGGTCAATCGTCCCAAGCTCCTCCTGGCCGATGAGCCCACCGGCAATCTCGACCCCTCGACCTCCGTGGGCATCATGCGCCTCCTGGACCGGATCAACCGGCAGGGGACCACGGTGGTCATGGCTACCCACGATGATGAGATCGTCGATCAGATGCGCAAGCGGGTGATCGAGCTCAAGAGTGGCAAGGTCGTGCGCGACCAGGATCGCGGCGTCTACGGCTCGGACCGCTGAGGAGGACCACTGATGAGATTCCGCCTGATCACCGCTGAGACTTTCAAGGGGCTGTCCCGCAACGTCGCCATGACGATCTCGGTCATCCTCGTCTCGTTCGTCTCCCTGCTGTTTGTCGGCTCCGCCGCTCTTTTGCAGTCCCAGATCTCGACCATGAAGGGGGAGTGGTACGACAAGGTCCAGGTCAGCGTCTACATGTGCCCGCCCTCTTCAGCCCGCCCCGAGTGCGTCGGCGGTGAGGCCACGCAGGCGCAGATCGACGCCGTCGAGCAGCTCTTGGGCTCCCAGGCGCTGTCCTCCTACGTCAAGGACTACACGATCGAGACGAAGGCCGAGGCCTACGCCAAGTTCAAGAAGGCCTACGGGAACTCCCCCATCGGGCGCACCGCCACGGAGGAGATGATGCCGATCTCCTTCCGCGTCAAGCTTAACGACCCCGAGAAGTACCAGGTGGTTTCCGAGCAGTTCACCGGGCGCGATGGCGTCGAGCGCGTCGTCGACCAGCGCTCCACCCTGGAGCCCCTGTTCCTGGTGATGAACCGCGCCACCTGGATCACCGGGGGCCTGGCGGCGATCATGGCCCTGGCGGCGGTCCTCCTCATCTCCACGACGATCCGCCTGTCCGCGATGAGCCGCTCCAAGGAGACGAGCATCATGCGGCTCGTGGGCGCCTCCAACCTCTTCATCCAGTTGCCCTTCATCCTGGAGGGCGTCATCGCGGCGCTCATCGGGGCGCTGATGTCCATTGGCGCCCTGTGGCTGGGCGTGCACTACATCGTCGAGCACTGGCTGAGCCGCTCCGTGACCTTCACCAGCGCCTTCATCCGCACCAGCGATGTTCTCTACATCGCCCCCTGGCTCATCCTGGCCGCGGTCGCGCTGGCCGCGATCTCCTCCGCCGCCTCCCTGTCGAAGTACACGAGGGTGTGAGCCGTGTCCCGCCGGAGCCTCCCCATCCTCCTCGCAGCCGCCCTGTGCCTGACTCCCATATCCTCCGCCCTGGCCGATGACCGGTCCGACGCCGTCGATGAGCAAAACGAGGCGCAGCGCAAGCAGGCCGAGCTCGCCTCCTCCCTGGAGGGGGTCTCCGCCGACCTGGGGCAGGCCTACATCGACTTGCAGAACGCCCAGACCAGCCTGACGAACGCTGAGACCGAGCTGAAGACCTCGGAGACGACCCTGAAGGAGAAGGAGCGCGAGAAGAAGACCGCCGCCGATCGCCTCGCGATCGCCGAGAGCGTCCTTGAGCGGATCACCGCGGAGGCCTCCGCCTCGCAGTCCGCCGCCGATGAGACCTCCGGATCCGTGGCCCAACTCGTCGTGTCCGCCTACCAGGGCGATACCTCGGTGACCTCCCTGACCTATGTCCTGGAGTCGGGCTCCGCCGAGGAGCTCAGTTCGCGCGCCGAGACGTTGCAGATCGCCTCCGGCATCCAGGAGTCGGTGCTGTCGGCCGCCGAGGCCAAGCGGGCCCAGGACGCCAACCGCAAGGCGCGCCAGGATGCCGCCACCAGCCGTGTCGCCACCCTCAAGGCGGATGCCGACGCCGCCGCCACCGCCGCCCAGGCCGCGCGCGATGACGCCAAGACCAAGCGGGACAACGTCTCCACCCTGGCGGCCCTGAAGGCCAAGGCCGCTTCCGACCTGGAGGCCCGCAAGACCGACCTCGAGGCTCAGCAGGCCCAGGCCGCCAAGGACGCCGATGCCGCCGCGGCCAAGATCGCGCAGATCGACGCCAAGAACCGGGCCGCCTACGCCGCCGGTCAGACGGGAGTCTCCTCGGACTCCATCGCCGCGGACTCCCTGGGAGCGGGATACATCGGCCACCCGATCTCCGGGCCGCTCGTCGTCACCTCGCCCTTCGGGTACCGCATCCACCCCGTCACCGGGGTCGGCGTGGGGCACCAGGGAACGGACTTCGCCGCCGCCGCGGGCACTCCGCAGTACGCCTCCGTGTCGGGAACGGCCACCTACTGGGACTCCCCGTCCTGCGGGATCGGCGTCGACATCAACGCCGGCTACATCGACGGGCACTCCTATGTCATCACCCTGTGCCACCTGTCTGGGCGGGCGATCGCGGACGGCCAGTACGTCAGCCGTGGCGACGTCGTCGGCTACACCGGTTCCACGGGTTACGCGACGGGCCCGCACGTCCACTTCCAGGTCGCGCGGGACGGCGTGTACATCGATCCCATGACACTGCCCGGCTTCTGAGCCCGGGGCGGAGCCCCCAGCGCGAGGGGCCCCGTGCGGCGAGTAGACTGTCCAGTCCGCGCGCCGCGCGCGCCGCGCGCGCCACCGGAGCCCGCCAGGGCCCGGCGGCGCGGAGATCGCATCGTGAACCGGAGGGAGACGACCATGGCCTCATCGGGCAGGGCGGGGCAGGGCAAGCCCAAGAAGCCGACACCGGGCGAGCGCGCCAAGGCCGCCTCGGACGCCCACAAGACGATCGCCCGCAACAAGAAGGCCCGTCACGACTACTTCATCGAGGACCGCTACGAGGCGGGACTGGCGCTGACCGGCACGGAGGTCAAGGCCTTGCGCATGGGGCGGGCCTCACTGACCGAGGCCTGGATCGAGATCGACCGCAACGGCGAGGCCTGGCTGCAGGGCGCTCACATCCCCGAATACCTCCAGGGCACGTGGAACAACCACGCCCCACGCCGCAAGCGCAAACTCCTCCTGCACCGCGCCGAGCTCGCCAAGCTCGCCGCGCGCGTGGCCGCGAAGGGCTTCACCATCGTCCCGCTGGAACTGTACTTCCTCGGTGGCCGGGCGAAGCTCGAGATCGCCCTGGCGCGGGGCAAGCAGGACTGGGACAAGCGGCAGGCGCTGCGTGAGGCGCAGGACAACCGCGAGGCGCAGCGCGCCATGGCGGCGGCCAACCGGCGCCGGGGCTGAGCACTGGGACTCCGGGCGGTCCAGCCCGTGGCCGATCTGGACCGCGTCATGGATGGCCTGCTATGGTGGGAGGCCGCCGTGGGCGTGCCCAGTGGGCTCGTCGGCGGTGCAACTCCATAGGGGATGATCGGTTTCGACGACGGTCATGGGTTCAGGAGAAGCGGGTCGAGGATGCGCAGTCATCTCGTCAACGCTCTGCGCGAACCTATAGGTGCCGATAACACTCGCACCGACTTCGCCCTCGCCGCCTGAGCGAGCCTCGAAGTCCGTCAGCCCGGGGATTGCTTCCGCCCCGGTTCCTGGCGTCATCTAGGGAGCCACTGCTGAGGAACCGTGTCGGTAGGTTCCTCGGGACTCCTCATCGACTGAGCCCGTCGGCGTCCTTGCTCGCGTGAGACGCCGGGGCCGAGAAAATCACTAGCGAGCTGCGCCCGGAGAAGTCCTGTTGCATGCCCGTCGGACCGGGGTTCGATTCCCCGCATCTCCACCCATCCTGATGGCCTCCGCACCGCCTGGTGCGGGGGCCATCGGCTTGCTCGCGCGCGAAGTTCCTGCGCCCTCACCCCGCAGAAACCGTCTCGGCCCGGCGTTGCGCCCTCAAACTGCGAGGATGAGGGCGCAACGCCGGGCTGAGGCGGTATGTGGGGCGCGAGGGAGCGTCAGTCCAACTGCTCGAACTTGCGGGCCCAGGCACTGCGCACGGGGTTGGCGTCGGCGATCATGGCGTCGAAGCGCTCATCGGCGATGTCGACGATCTCGCTGATCGTCGTGCGGGCCTCGCGCTCGGGGGAGGCCTCGACGCGGTTCCAGCCCCGGGAGATGAGTTGGGAGCGGTCGGCCAGGCGCTCCACGCACATGACCAGTGGGCGGTCGAAGCGATCGTGGTAGGCCTCGGACAGCGCCCGCAGTTCGGCGGCCTCGGCGTCGTTGAACTCGCCCAGGGCCAGCGAGGCCGTGTCGAGCCCCGCCTGGGGATCCGCCTCGGCGCCCTGACCGAGGATGAGGTCGACGATGTCCCGGTAGTTGGCGGTCAGGGCGGCCTGCTCCACGCCGTTGGCGGACAGCACGACGTCCTGGAAGGCTCCGCGCAGTCGCGCGGTGGACTCGTAGGGGAGGCCCTCCCACACCCGCTCGGCGGGCCAGGTGACGCCAGCGTGCATGGGGGAGAAGGCCGCCACGAATCGCTCGCGGTCCATGGAGTTGACCTCCTCCAGGTTGACCGGGCGCCCCTCCAGGCGCGCCACATCCGGGCCGGCCTGGCGCCCCACGTGGAAGAACAGCAGGTTGAGGACGATGGCGGTGATCGAGCCGATGGTCACGCCCGAGCCGAAGAGGATCGCGAGCCAGGACGGCATCAATCCCGCCAGGTCGGGCTTGAAGGTCACCAGGAGGGCCAGGCCGATGGAGGAGGAGACGATGACCGCGTTGCGGTTGTCGTGCATGTCCACCTTGGAGAGCGTCTGGATGCCCACGACGGCCACGGAGGCGAACATGGCCAGCGACGCCCCACCGATGACGGGGGAGGGGATCGCCGCGACGACGGCCCCCGCCTTGGGCAGCAGGCCCAGGAGGATCATGAGCCCGCCCGCCGCGGTGACGACCCACCGCGACCTCACCTGGGTCAGGCGCACGAGCCCGACGTTCTGCGCGAAGCAGGTGTAGGGGAAGGAGTTGAAGATGCCGCCCAGGAGCGTGGACAGCCCATCGGCGCGCAGCGCGTTGGCGATGTGGCGCGGCGTGATCCGCTTGCCGACCACCTCCCCGGTGGCGAAGACGTCGCCGGTGGTCTCCACGGCGGTCACCGCCATGACGATGGCCATGGACACGATACCGGCCAGGGAGAATTGCGGGATGCCGAAGAAGAAGGGGGAGGTCAGGCCCACCGGCGCCGCGGCGGCCACCCCGGAGAAGTCCGCGTCTCCCAGCGCCAGGGCCGCCGCCGTGGCGGCGACGAGGCCCACGAGGACGGCGATGGTGGCCATGAAGCCCTTGAAGACCCGCTGTACGAGGAGGATGACGCCCAGCGTCCCCAGGGCGTAGAGCAGGCCCTTGATCGTCAGGGCCGCGACCTGCGCGTCGGTGGAGCCCTCGGGGGCGCTCGCGCCCCAGGAGACGATGTCTCCCGCGGACACGCTCATGAGGGTCGTGCCCATGACCGTCAGCAGCGTGCCGGTGACCACCGGCGGGAAGAACCTCAGCAGGCGGGCGAACCAGGGCGCCGCGAGGAAGGTGAGGATGCCAGCGGCGATGATCGAGCCATACATCGCGGCCAGGCCCGCGTTCCCGCCCTGGCCCCCGGAGGCCGTCAAGCCGATCGCGATGAGGGGGGAGACCGCCGTGAAGGTCACGCCCTGGATGAGGGGCAGCCGCACGCCGATCCTGGGCCCCAGGCCCGCCGACTGGATGATCGTGGCGATGCCGCAGGTGAAGAGGTCTGCGTTGATGAGATGGATGGTGGTCGCGGCATCCAGGTGGAGGCCGGAGGAGATCACCAGGGGGACGACGACGGCGCCCGCGTAGAAGGCGAGCACGTGCTGGACGGAGAGGATCGAGAGCCTGCCGATCGGCGGCACGGCGTCGACCGGGTCGACGGTCCTGGCAGGCGTGGCTGGGGTGGTGCGGCCCTGCGTCATGCGGTCTCCCGGGGTGCGGAGAGGGACAAGAACAGCGCCATTGTGTCCCGCCCCGGCCAGCGGGGGAAAACCGGCCCCGTCGGCCAGGCCGCGCTGAGGGCGCCGGGGCGGAACGTCCGAGGCCGGGCACTCAGGGCCGGGGCGGGCGGGGGGAGCTCAGGGCCAGGACGAGTGGGGCGTAGTGCTTGTGGGTCGCCTCGCGGTAGGCCTCGACGTCGCCCCTTCGCGCGGCCTCAAGCATCTCGCGGTGCGCCTTGGCCGTGGTGATGATGTCCTCCGCGGCGGGCGCGTCCATGAGCGGCACTGTCAGGGTGTGCACGGCCCAGAAGGCGTCGATGAGGTGGGCCCACAAGTGGTTGGCGAGGGGCTCCAGCAGCCGGGCGTGGAAGGCCTGGTCCTGCTCGGAGAAGGTCTTGCCCTCGGCGGCGAGCTCCTCCATGTCGTCGATGTAGCCGTCGAGGACGGGGTCGGGGCGGCCCTTCCACGCCTTGACGACGTCGTCGGCCAGCGCGCTGTCCAGGGTCATGCGCACGTCGACGACGTCGCGCAGGCTCGCGTAATCATCGCCCGGGGCCAGCAGGCCCCGGAACACGAGGGACTCGACCATCGGGCGCATGGAGACCTGGCCAACAAACATGCCTTGACCATGGCGGACCTCCACGATGTCGAGGGCGACGAGCGTGCGGACCGCTTCGCGTACCGAAGAGCGCGACACGCCGAGGTCGGCGCACAGCTTGGACTCCGTGGGCAGCGGATCGCCCGGTCGGAGGTGGTGCGAGAGTATGTAGTCCTTGATCGCGCTCATCGCGGTAGACGCCTGGGTCATCGGCGCCGGGGATAATGCGACGTAGGTGTTGCGCAGGGCTCTTCCCGAGGGCACGTGTGACACACCTCACTTTCTCGCTCTTCGGTTCGGCGATCGGGTCGTCGATGACCAGGATCTTATAGAGATTCTGACACGGCGCTGCCAACGATTGGCTGGGAGCGGGCCGAACCTGTTAAAGTCATCCTACCTACGTCGGACATGAGACGTCAGATCTTCAGGAGTCCATCAATGGCGATTTCACTTCCCCGCGCTTCCCGGCGCGACTTCATCAAGATCAGCTCCACCGTGGGCATGGCCGCCGGCATTGCGGCGACGCTCGCCGCCTGCGGTGGTGGGACCGCCAAGAAGCCCAGCACTGGCGCTGGCTCCTCGGCCGCCCCTGATGTTGAGGTGACCAACAAGGACGGCGTTATCACCGCCGGCATCTCCTACGAGCTCGGCACCAACGGCTACGACCCGATGACGACGACGTCGGCCCTGACGATCGCCGCCAACTGGCACACCATGGAGGGCCTGACCGAGATCCACCCCGCCACCCGCGAGTGCTACCCGGCCCTCGGCGCCGCGCTGCCCACCAAGGTCAGCGACACGAGCTACGAGGTCGCCCTGCGCGACGGCGCGGTCTTCTCCAACGGCACCGCCGTCACCGCGGAGGACGTCGTCTTCTCCTTCGAGCGGGTCCTCAACCCGGACAACAAGTCGCTGTACGCCTCCTTCCTCCCCTTCCTCGACAAGGTGGAGAAGAAGGATGACAAGACCGTCACCCTCACGCTCAAGTACCCCTTCTCGCTGGTCGCCGAGCGCATCGCCGTGGTCAAGGTCGTCCCGAAGGCCACCGTCGAGGCTGACGCGAAGGCCTTCGACCAGATGCCCGTGGGCACCGGCCCCTACGTCATGAAGGACAACGGCGCCGCGTCCAAGACCGTCGTCTTCGAGCGCAATGACAAGTACAGCGGCTCCAAGCCCGCCCTGGCCAAGTCCATGACCTGGCAGATCCTGCCCGACGACACCACTCGCACCAACGCGATGAGCAACGGCACCGTCCAGGCGATCGACGCCGTGCCCGCCGCCCAGATCACCGCCATGTCCGCCCCGGTCAAGGTTAGCGCCGAGCAGGGCTTCGGCCTCCTGTTCGCGATGTTCAACTGCGGCTCCGAGGCCATGAAGGACGTCAAGAACCGCCAGGCGATCCTCTACGCCCTCGACTACGTGTCGATCTGCAAGAACGGCATGGCCGGCCTGGCCACCCCGGCCACCTGCTTCGTTCACAAGGAGCACCCCGCCTACCGCGCTGCCAAGGTGGACTACTCCAAGGGCGGCGCCGAGAAGGCCAAGGCCCTCCTGGCTGAGACCGGCCTGAAGGCCGTGCGCCTGCTGTGCTCCGACCACGGCTGGTTCTCCTCGGTCCGCCCCATCATCAAGGAGAACCTTGAGGCCGCGGGCCTGACGGTCACCTATGAGGAGAAGAAGTCCGCCGAGGTCTACAACACCATCGACAGCGACCCTGACTCCTATGACATCGTCGTCGCGCCCGGGGACCCCTCGGTGTTCGGCAATGACGCGGACCTGCTCCTGCGCTGGTGGTACTCCGGTGACACCTGGATCGACAAGCGCATGCACTGGAAGGGTCAGGAGTCCCAGGTCAAGGTCCAGGAGATGCTGGACGCCGCCGTGCAGAAGACCGGTGATGAGCAGGTCAAGGCCTGGCAGGAGGTCTTCGACGCCATCTCCGAGGCCGTGCCGGTCTACCCGCTCTTCCACCGCAAGACCCCCACGGCCTGGAACGGCGACACCCTGGTCAACTTCAAGCCGATCACTCTGACCGGCCTGTCCTTCATCGGGGTCGGCTCGAACAAGAGCTGAGGCCCGTGGGCTCATCCGCCTGAGGCGCGCGCGGCGCTCCCCCTCTCGTCGGGGGAGCGCCGCGTCGCGATTGGCGGGTCAGCGCCAATTTGCCATTGAACATCAGACGTCAGACAATATGTCTGAGGTCTCCCGACCGGCCCCTCGCGCCCCTGGGCGCCGGGGCGAGCCGGCAGGCCACCCACCGCCCGCCTGGGCGGGACACCGAAGCAAAGGAGCACTCCAGTGTCCAACCTCATCCGCCTGATTGGACGGCGCCTGCTGGCGCTGCCCGTCATGGTGCTGGGTGTGACGCTGCTCGTCTTCGTCGTCATGTCTTTCTCCTCGGCAGACCCCGCGCGCCTGGCGCTGGGCGAGGCGGCATCGGCGGACGCCCTCGAGCAGTACCGGATCGACCACCACCTCAACGACCCCCTCCTGACCAGGTTCTGGGACTACCTCGTCGGCCTCGTCCAGGGCGACCTCGGCCAGAGCTTCACCGGCGTCGACATCAGCCGGCTCATCTCGGACGCCTTCCCCATCACCCTCCAGATCACCCTCATCGGCCTGGCCGTGGCGATCATCATCGCGGCGGTCCTCGGCATCATCGCGGCCCTGTACCGCGATCGCTGGCCCGACCAGGTCATCCGCGTGGTCTCCATCGCGTGCCTGGCCACCCCCTCCTTCTGGCTGGCGCTGCTCCTCATCCAGTGGCTCACCGACGTGCCCGGGGGGGCGGGGATCTTCCCGGCGCTCATCACCAACTGGGTCCACTTCTTCGACGACCCCGGTGAGTACGTCCGCCAGGTCTTCCTCCCGGCCCTGGCCATCGCCGTGCCCAACATCGGCTCGCTCACCCGGGTCGTGCGCACCGCCATGGTCGAGGAGCTCGATCGCGACTACGTGCGCACCGCCATCGGCGCCGGCATCCCCAAGCGCATCGTCGTGGCGCGCAACGTCCTGCGCAACGCGCTCATCACCCCGCTGACGGTTCTGGGCCTGCGCGTGGGCTACGCGATGGGAGGCGCCGTCGTCATCGAGATCATCTTCAACATCAAGGGCATGGGCCAGCTCATCCTCGATGGCATCACCCGCAACGAGGTCAACATCGTTCAGGGCGTCTCGATCACTGTCGCGCTGGCGTTCATCGTCATCAACATCATCGTCGACATGCTCTACGTCCTCGTCAACCCGCGAATCAGGAGCGTCTGATGCTGCACCGCCGCACACTCGAGAAGGCCGCCAAGCCCGGCCTGCGCTTCCAGGGCTGGAAGACCCTGCCGTTCGGCTCCAAGATCGCCGTCGTCGTCCTGCTCGTGATCCTGCTCATGGGGCTCTTCGCCCCATTCATCGCCACCTACAGCCCCTCCACCACGGGTCTGGCCGAGGGAACCACCTACCAGGAGGGGATCGGTGAGATCACCACGGTGACCGTGGGCCCCAATGGCGAGCAGTTCTTCGGCACCGACAAGACCGGGCGCGACGTCTTCTCCCGCGTCGTCTACGGCTCGCGCGTGTCCATTGTGGTCGGCCTGTCGGCCACGGCCCTCGCCCTGGCTGTCGCCGTGGTCCTGGGCGCCATCGCCGCCACCGCGCGCAAGTGGATCTCCGAGGTCCTCATGCGCGTCCTGGACATCCTCATGTCCTTCCCGGGCATCGCCCTGGCGGCCGTGCTCGTCTCCGCCCTGTCCCAGAGCCTGCCGATGCTCCCGGTGATCATCGTGTCGATCGCCATCCTCTACATCCCGCAGCTCACCCGCGTCGTGCGCGCCAACATCCTGTCCCAGTTCGGGGAGGACTACGTGGCGGCCTCCAAGGTCATGGGCGCCGGCGTGCCCTGGATCCTGGCCAAGCACGTCGCCCGCAACTGCCTCGCCCCGATCATGGTCTTCGCGACCGTGCTCGTGGCCGACGCGATCGTCTTCGAGGCCTCGCTGTCCTTCATCGGCGCGGGCATCAAGTCCGTCAACATCCCCACCTGGGGAAACATGCTCTCCGAGGGCAAGGAGCTCCTCCTGCAGGGGGCCTGGTGGCCGACCTTCTTCCCCGGCCTGATGATCCTCATCACCACCCTGTGCCTCAATGTCCTGTCCGAGGGCCTCACCGACGCCATGGCCTCGCCGCGCATCCGCCGCAAGGTCGATGTCCAGGCCGATGAGGAGGCCATGGAGGCCGTCGAGACCGCCAAGGCCTGGGACGAGGCCGGCGCCGCCGTCGAGGCCAACGCCTCGGCCCCCGAGGGCGCCGCCGAGGGCGGGGCGATGAGCAGCCTCACCGGGATCGTCGAGCCTGCCGCCGAGGACGTGCCGCTGGCCGAGCGCCTCCGGCAGCTGGCGGTGGCGGAGCGCGAGCGCGGCGACCGCCTCGTCTACGCCGACACGGGCGCCGCCCCGATCCTTGAGGTCAAGAACCTGTCCATCGCCTTCCCCGCCCAGCACGGCGAGGTCAACATCGTCGACGACGTCTCCTTCTCGGTGCGTCCCGGCGAGACGATGGGCCTGGTCGGCGAGTCCGGCTGCGGCAAGTCGATCTCCTCGATGGCCGTCATGGGACTGCTTCCCCCGACCGCCCGCATCTCCGGCGAGATCCTGTTCAAGGGCAAGAACATCCTCGAGATGACGCCCGGGCAGCACAACGCCCTGCGCGGCCACGAGATGAGCATGATCTACCAGGACGCCCTGTCGTCCCTCAACCCCTCGATGCTCATCAGCGCCCAGATGAAGCAGCTCACCTCCCGCGGGGGCAAGCGCACCGCCGTCGAGCTCCTCGAACTCGTGGGCCTCGACCCCGAGCGCACCCTGAAGAGCTACCCCCACGAGCTCTCCGGCGGTCAGCGCCAGCGCGTCCTCATCGCCATGGCGCTGACCCGGGACCCCAGCCTCGTCCTGGCCGACGAGCCCACCACCGCCCTGGACGTCACCGTCCAGAAGCAGGTCGTCGACCTCCTCAACGACTTGCGCGAGAAGCTCGGCTTCGCGATGGTGTTCGTCTCCCACGACCTGGCGCTGGTCGCCAAGCTCGCCCACCGGATCACCGTCATGTACGCCGGCCAGGTGGTCGAGCAGGCTGAGACCACCGAGCTCCTCGTCAACCCGACCCACGAGTACACCCGGGGCCTGCTCGGCGCCGTTCTGTCCATCGAGGCGGGCTCCAACCGCCTCCACCAGGTCCGCGGCACCGTGCCCAGCCCCTCGGAGTTCGTTGCCGGCGACCGCTTCGCGCCGCGCTCCTCCCACCCCACCGTGGGCCTCGAGACCCGCCCCACCCTCAAGCCGGTCGATGGCAACCCGGACCACGTCTTCGCCATCACCCCCGAGCTCGAGGCGATCCTCGCGAAGGAGGCCCACTGATGGCCGCACGCACATCCCCTCGTGGCACCGCCGACGGTGCCTGGACCGAGGCTGATCCCGTCATCGAGCTGAGGAACGCGCACGTCATCCACACCTCGCGCACCGGCAGCCTGTTCAAGCCCGACACCGTCCACGCTGTCAACGACGTGTCCCTGACGGTGCGCCGCGGCGAGACCCTGGGGCTCGTGGGCGAGTCCGGCTGCGGCAAGTCGACGACGGCGCGCGTCATGGTCGGCCTGCAGCCCCTGACAAAGGGCGAGGTCTACTTCAAGGGCAAGCGGATCGGCCACACGGCCGCGGACCGCAAGGCCCTGGGCCGCTCGGTGTCCGTGGTCTTCCAGGACCCCGCCACCGCGCTCAACCCGCGCATGATCGTGCACGACACGCTCATCGATCCGCTTAACGTCCACGGCATCGGCAGCCCCAAGGAGCGCGAGGCCCGCGTGCGCGACCTCCTGCACCTCGTGGGCCTGCCGCCCAGCGCTCTGGACGTCCTGCCCCGCCAGATCTCCGGCGGTCAGCGCCAGCGCGTGGCCATCGCCCGCGCCCTGGCCCTGGATCCCGACATCATCGTGGCCGACGAGCCCACCTCCGCCCTCGACGTCTCCGTGCGGGCCCAGGTGCTCAACCTCCTCCAGGACCTCAAGGCCACTCTCGGCCTGGGCCTGGTGTTCATCAGCCACGACATCAACACCGTCCGCTACGTCTCGGACAAGATCGCCGTCATGTACTACGGCCGGATCCTCGAGATGAACGCGACGGCGGAGATCTTCAACAACCCCCAGGAGAACTACACCAGGACGCTGCTGTCCGCCGTGCCGTCCCTGCTTGAGGGCTGAGCGCGCCGCGCCCAGTGCTCACTCCCATCCCAGCAATCAGGAAGAGAACCTTCATGGACACCCGCTTCACCGGCGTCATCCCACCGGTCGTCACCCCCTTCACCGCCAGTGGCGACGTCGACTACGAGGACCTCGACAAGGTCATCGACCACCTCATCGACGGCGGCATGCACGGCCTGTTCGTGCTCGGCTCCTCCGGCGAGGTCGCCTACCTCACCGACGCCGAGCGCGATGAGATCGTCAAGAGGACCGTCGCCCGTGTCGCCGGCCGGGTGCCGGTGCTCGCCGGCGCCATCGACACCACCGCCAAGCGCGTCATCGAGCACGCCAAGCGCGCTGAGGCCCTGGGCGCCGACGGCATCGTCGCGACCTGCCCCTTCTACGCGCTCAACGACGAGGAGGAGTTCGCTGCCCACTTCCGGGCCATCGCCGCGGCGATCTCGATCCCCCTGTTCGCCTACGACGTCCCCGTGCGCCTGGGCGGCAAGAAGCTCTCCCGCGACCTGCTGGTGAGCCTGGGATCCGAGGGCGTCATCGCCGGCGTCAAGGACTCCTCCGGCGACGACGTCGGCTTCCGCCGCCTCGTGGCCGCCAACGAGAAGGCCGGGCACCCCCTGGCCCTCCTGTCCGGCCACGAGCTCATGGTCGACGGCATGCTCCTGCTGGGCGCCGACGGCTTCGTGCCCGGCTACGGCAACGTCGAGCCGCGCCCCTACCGGGAGATGTGGGACGCCTCCCGCGAGGGTGACTGGCCCCGCGTGCGCGCCATCCAGGACCGGATCGCCGCCGGCTTCGAGGCTGTCTTCGCCGTTCAGGGCCGCTCCGCCGACGCCACCGGCATCGGCGCCTTCAAGACCGCCATGGTCGAACTCGGCATCATCAAGGCCAACTACGTCGCCTTCCCGATCAAGCCCCTCGAGGGCGCCAACAAGGAGGCCGTCGTGGCCGTCATGAAGGAGGAGGGCCTTATCTGAGGCCCGCGCGGCCCGGGCCGGACGCCGCGCCCGGCCCGGGCCGCCCCCCATCCCGTCCCCATCGCATCCTCACTGCGCCGGACCGCCGGCGGCGAAAGGAATCCCATGGCCTCCTCCGACGCCAGCGGCGCGACGGGCGCCCCTGACGCGCCCAGCATCACCGGCGGCGCGGGCACCCCGGTCGTCGTCGGACTCGACCTGGGCGGCACCAAGATGGCGGCCGCGCTCGTGGGCGCCGACGGCCGGCTGCTCGGTCCCATCTCCTCCGTCCCCACCCCCGCCCATGAGGGGCCCGACGCCATGCTCGACGCCATCGCCGGCCTCGTCATGAAGGTCGCGCGCACGGGCAGCGCGGGCGCTAAAGCCTCCTTCGGCGGGTCCGCGGCCATCGGCGCGGTGGGCATCGGCACCGCCGGCGTCGTCGACGTCGAGCGCGGCGAGATCGTCTCGGCCACGGACGCCATCACCGACTGGACCGGCACCCGCGTCGCGCGGGGCGTCCAGGCCCGTCTTGAGGCCGAGGGCCTGGGCCGCCTGCCCATCCACGTCGAGAACGACGTCGACGCCTACGCGGCGGGGGAGGCCTGGCTCGGCGCCGGGCGCGCGACCCGCTGCGCCCTCATGGTGGCCGTGGGCACCGGCGTGGGCGGCTCCGTCCTCCTCGACGGCGTCCCCCTGCGCGGCGCCCACCACGTCGCCGGGGAGATCGGGCACATGCCCTCGAGGCTCGCCGCGGGGGAGACCTGCACCTGCGGGCGCCCCGGCCACCTCGAGCCCATCGCCGCGGGCCCCCAGATCCACCGCCGCTACCTCGCCGCCGGGGGCGACCCCGCGGCCGTCAACGCCCACGACGTCGAGAGGCGCGCCCAGGCGGGCGACGAGCTCGCCGCGCGCGTCTACCGGGAGGCCGCCGTCGCCCTGGCCCAGGCGATCGCCGGCGTGGCCACCGTCCTGGACCCCGAGCGCATCATCATCTCCGGCGGCCTGGCCCGGGCCGGCGATCTGTGGTGGGCCCCGCTGCGCGAGGCCTTCTTAGCCGAGGTCATCGAGCCCCTGGCCGGCATCGAGATCGTCCCGGCCGAGCTCGGCACCACCGCCCCCATCGTCGGCGCCGCCCGGGGCGCCCTCGCCCTTATGGGGTGAGGCGCTGGCCCGGCGCCGGCCCGGCGCCGGCCCCGCATGACCGCCGCCCGGCCCCGGCCCGACCACCGCCCATCGCGAGTTCAGCCGCCGTATCGCATCCCACCCCCGTCCCACGAAAGAAGACCGCGTCATGACCCAAGCGAATGAGACCGACACCAGCCAGGCCGTCCTCGACCGCCTCAAGGGGGGCCTCATCGCCTCCGCCCAGGCCTACCCCGGCGAGCCCATGCGCGACCCCCGCACCATGGACGAGGTCGCCCAGGCCTGCGTGGCCGGCGGCGCCGTCGGCATCCGCGCCCAGGGCCTGGCCGACCTCGCCCTGATCAACCAGCACGTGGACGTGCCCGTTATCGGGCTGTGGAAGGACGGGCACGACGGCGTCTTCATCACCCCCACCCTCACCCACGCTATCGCCGTGGCCGCCACCGGCAGCCAGATCGTGGCCCTGGACGGCACACGCCGCCCCCGCCCCGATGGGCTCACCCTGGCCCAGACCGTCGAGGGACTGCGTGCCGCCCGTCCGGGCACCCTCATCATGGCCGACTGCGGCAGCGCCGACGACGCCCGCGCCGCGCAGGACGCCGGCGTCGACGTCCTGGGCACCACCCTTGCCGGGTACACCGGCGAGCGCCCCAAGACCGACGGCCCCGACCTCGAGCTCGTCGACGAGATCGTCGGCTTCGCCTCCCTGCCGCTCGTCGTCGAGGGGCGGATCCACACCCCGGCCCAGGCCGCCCAGGCGATGGGGCGGGGCGCCTTCGCCGTCGTCGTCGGCACCGCGATCACTCATCCCACGACGATCACGTCCTGGTTCGTCAGCGCCGTCGGGCGCCCGGACGGGAGCGGCGCCGCCACCGCCTGAGCGCTTCGAGCGGACTCCCAGGTGAGAGGCCATAACGATGTCGGTGTGGTCGGTGGGACTCGTGGGACGATTGAGGCGCTGATCTGGTGTGTCACACGTCGAAAATCGGCTCAGCGACTGACAAGACGCCTCAATTGCGCATAGCGTTGCGGCCAGTGGCACCACCCAACCGAGGTGCCGCTCCACGACCGAGAGGCAAGACATGTCCGTCAACCGCACCGAGCTCATCGCGGCCATCGCCGCCAAGACCAGCCTGAAGAAGACCGAGGCCGATGCCTTCCTCGCCGCCTTCCAGGACGTTCTCGTGGAGAGTGTCTCGAAGGGTGAGGCTGTCAAGATCACGGGCCTGATGGGCGTGGAGCGCGTCAAGCGCGCTGCCCGCACCGGCCGCAACCCCCGCACCGGTGAGGAGATCCAGATCCCCGCGGGCTACGGCGTGAAGCTGACCGTGGGCTCGGCCCTCAAGAAGGCCGTCGCCGACAACTGAGCCCGGCTGAGGGCGGTGGGCGCCACGGCGCCTCCCTCTTGACCGCCCGAACGCCCCCGGGGTGCGCTACCGAGACGGTGGCGCACCCCTTTTCGTCGCTGAGGGGAGGAGCGGGGCGGCATCGTCCCCGCGGATGAGGTGCCTCGGCCGTTCCGCTCATAGCCTGGGGGTATGAGCCACACCGCATCCGGGAGCCCCCCGGCGCTCCTCATGGAGGGGCTGTGCAAGGCCTTCGGGCAGAAGATCGCCGTCAACATGCTCAGCCTCGCCGTGCCGACGGGATCCATCTACGGCATCGTGGGCCCCAACGGCGCCGGCAAGACGACCATGCTGTCCATGTCCACCGGCCTGCTCGTGCCCGACGGCGGCCGCGTCCTCGTCCACGGCACCGACGTGTGGGCCGACCCGGCCGGTGCCAAGGCCCAGCTCGGCGTCCTGCCCGACGGCCTGCGCACCTTCGACCGCCTCTCCGGCCTCGACCTCGTGACCTACTCCGGGCTGCTGCGGGGCCTGGACCGCGCGACCGTCATCGAGCGCGCCACCCAGCTCCTGCACGTCCTGGGCCTGTGGGAGGCCGGCACGACGCTCGTGACCGACTACTCCGCCGGCATGCGCAAGAAGGTCCACCTGGCCTGCGCCCTCGTCCACTCGCCCGCCGTGCTCGTCCTCGACGAGCCCTTCGAGGCCGTCGACCCCGTCTCCGCCCAGACGATCCAGTCGCTGCTCACCGACTTCGCCGCCGCCGGCGGAACCGTCATCATCTCCAGCCACGTCATGGCCACCGTCCAGCGCTTCTGCACCCACGTGGCCGTCATCCACAACGGGCGCGTCCTGGCCGCCGGCACCACCGAGGAGGTCGCCGCCGGCGAGGACCTCGACACCCGCTTCGCCCAGCTCGTCGGCGCCCCGACCACCAGGGAGGAGCTGTCGTGGTTGCGACCCTCGTCCGTCTGAGGTGGCGCCTGACCCTCAACGCGCTCTCGCGCAACATCTGGGCGCTCATCGGCACCGTCATCGCCGCCCTCTACGGGCTGGGCGCCCTGGGGCTGGCCCTGAGCGGCGCCATCGCCCTGGGCCAGGCCCCCGTCGACGTCATCGCCCAGGTCCTCGCCGCCGTCGCGGCGCTGACGGTCCTGGCCTGGACCCTCCTCCCGCTGCTGTTCACCGGAGTGGACGCCACGCTCGACCCGCGCGCCATGGCCGCCTGGATCGCGCCCTCGCGCTCGCTCTCGCGCGCCCTGGCCGTGGCCGCAGCCTGCGGCATCACTGGCGTCCTCACCGCCCTGGGGACGCTGCTGCCGGCACTCGTGTGGGCGATCGCCGGGCAGATGGGCGCCGCCCTGCTCTCCCTCGTGCTCGCGCCCGCCCTGCTCGCCACATGCGTCCTGCTCAGCCGCGTCATCGTCATCGGGGCGGGAGTCTCACGGTCGCGCCGCGGACGCGAGCTGGCCGGTCTCATCGGCATGCTCGCGGTCTTCGCCGTCGCCTGGCTGCCGTCACTGCTGTCCAACATGAGCGTCGGCGACCCGGACGGTCTGCTGGCCGCCCTGAGCACGGGTGCGGTCGGAGCGGGTCTGTCCCCCTTCGGCTGGGCGGCTGCGGCCCCCGGCTACCTCGCCCAGGGGCAGGTGCTGCCCGCCGGGGCCCTGGCGCTGGGGGCGCTCATCGTGCCAGTGGCGCTCCTGCCCGCCTGGGAGCGGGTGACCCGGCGCGTGATGACGGGGCCCGCCCGCGCCTCGGTTCGCACGCGCTCCTACGAGGCCGCTGCTCACCGTGACGCCGCGGGGCCCGCCCTGGTGTGGCACGCGCGCCTGGAACGGGTCATGCCCTCTGCCGCGGCCGCCGTCGCCGCCCGGTGCCTGCGCTACTGGCGCTCCGACCCCCGCTACGTGGCCCAGGTGGTCTCGCTGGTCTTCGTCCCGGCCATCCTGACCGTCGCCTTCCTCGGCAGCCGGCAGGCCGCCCTGAGTGGGGGCGGCACCACTATCTCCTTCGGGCGCGTCCTGTCCTGGGGCGAGGCGCCACCGGCCGTGCTCGCCGGGGCCGTCTTCCTCGCGCTCATGTGCGGCTGGGGTCTGCACAACGACCTCGCCTTCGACTCCACTGCCCTGTGGCAGCACGTGTCGGCCGGGCTGAGCGGGCGCAACGACCGCTTGGGGCGTGTGGTCGCCGCGGCCCTGTGGCAGGTGCCCCTGCTCGTCATCGTCGCCTGCCTCGGTGCCGGGGCGAGTGGACGGTGGGACATCCTGCCGGCTGTGCTGGGGCTCAGCGTCGCCCTCATGGGCTGCGCCTACGCCTGGTCGAGCGTCATGAGCGTGCTCGTGCTCTACGAGATGAACGCGCCGGGGGAGAGCCTCATGAAGTCGCGCACCTCCGGCACGGCCTTCATTGCCGCCCTGGTCCAGATCGTCGGCTTCGTCATCATCGGCTTCATGACTGCCCCCGTCGTCGCGGGCTTTGCCGTCACGGCGGTGAGCGGGATGTGGGCGTGGGGGTGGCTCGTCCTCGCGGGCGGCCTGCTGTGGGCAGCGGGCGCCACCTGGGGCGGCATCGTCCTGGGAGGCCGGTACCTCGATGAGCGGGGGCCGCGGGTGCTCACCACGATCCGGTCCTGGCCCGGGCACGAGGACGTCCGCTGAGCCTGACCCGCCCCCCGGACGTTGAGGGCGTGGGGCTGGGCCGTGCTCGCGGGCGGGGCGCTCTGGGGCTGCGCCTGCGCGGTCGTGGGCGTCGTCGTTGGCGGGAGGATCCTGAACCAGCGACGACAGGTCGCGGTCCTCGCCACCATCTCGTCCTGGCCTGGGCATATGGAGGCGCGCTGAGAAGGAGCCGGAACTCGCCGAGCGCGGGCGCGGCGCTGCTGGGGCGCCCGGGGCGCCAACCGTTCGACGTGACGTTTGATGATCGGATGTTTTATGATTCGATCAGGAGCGCGCAGGCGCTCGTCCCGCATGAGACCCCACCGATCGAGGAGAGCAACCATGGAGCTCGTCATCCTGGACACGCCCGAGGCCATCGCCGAGCGCGCCGCCGACGCCATCGAGGAGCTGCTGACCGCCAAGCCGGACGCCGTCCTGGGCACCGCCACCGGCTCCAGCCCGCTGCCGCTCTACGACGAGCTCACGCGCCGCTGCGAGGCAGGCCGGATCTCCTTCGCGAGGGTCACCGGCTTCATGCTCGACGAGTACGTCGGCCTGCCCGAGGGTCACCCCGAGCGCTACGCCACCTTCATGGAGCGCCACCTGCGCTCGCGCGTCGACATGAGGCCCGGCGCCCTCCACGGCCCCGACGCCCTCAACCCCGACCTCCAGGCCGCCTGCGACGCCTACGAGGCCGCCATGGCCGCCGCCGGCTACTGCGACCTGCAGATCCTGGGCATCGGCGCCGACGGCCATATCGGCTTCAATGAGCCCGGCGGCCCCCTTGACTCCGCCACCCACATCGACGTCCTGACCGAGCAGACCCGCCGCGACAACGCCCGCTTCTTCGACGGCGACATCGACGCCGTCCCCACGCACTGCATCACCCAGGGCCTGGGCACCATCATGAAGGCCCGCAGGCTCGTCCTCATCGCCACCGGCGAGAACAAGGCCGAGGCCGTGCGCCAGCTCGTCGAGGGCGAGGTCAGCCCCCAGTGGCCCGCCACCGTCATGCAGAACCACGCCGACGCCCTCGTCCTGGTCGACCCCGCCGCCGCCTCCCTCCTCACCGCTGCCCGCCCCTGACCGAGACCGGTCGAAAATAGGAGCGAGACCGGTCCGCGGACCGGTCTCGCTCCTATTTTCGACCGGTCTCGGTGAAAGACGACGGAGGGGAGGGGGAGGGCGGGCGAGTTATCGCACAGGCCGCCGGCTCGGAGCGCATCCGGGGGCGGGCCTAGACTGGCCGCATGATCCTTCCCCGCATGAGCTCCGATCCTGCCGATCCTGGTAGCCCCGCGGACCCGGGCGCCGAGCCCGGGCGCTCCGTCGGCACGGCCGTCCTGGAGCGCGAGGAACTGCAGTCCACGGACGACGGCGACGCCGACCGCTTCGCCCATTACGTGCGCAAGGACAAGATCGCCGCCGCGGCCGCCACCGGCCGCCCCGTCGTCGCCCTGTGCGGCAAGGTGTGGACCCCCGGCCGCGACCCGTCGAAGTACCCCGTGTGCCCCACCTGCAAGGAGATCATGGAGTCCATGCGCGCCGACGGCAAGGGCGGCCCGCGCCGCCCGCGCTTCCCCTTCGGGCGGGGTGGTCAGTGAGCCCCGCGCGCGGGAGCCAGGCCCAGCACAACCCGACCCAGCCATCGATCTTCGCCGCGGAGCACCTCTCCCCGGCCTACCCGCAGCGCGCCGCCTGGGGCACGACGCGCTCCCTGCGCGCCTGGCAGGCCGCCGCACTCGAGAAGTACATGAGCGCCATGCCGCAGGACTTCCTGGCCGTGGCCACGCCGGGAGCCGGCAAGACCACCTTCGCCCTGCGGATCGCCGTCGAGCTCCTGCGGCTCGGCGAGGCCTACAAGGTGACGATCGTGTGCCCCACTGAGCACCTGAAGTTCCAGTGGGCGGAGGCCGCCGCGAAGGTCGGCATCCACATCGACCCCTCCTACTCCAACGGGCAGGGGGCGCTCGGATCCCGGTTCGACGGCGTCGCCCTCACTTACGCGCAGGTCGCCGCCAACCCCGCGCTGCACCGCGCCCGCACCGACTCCATCCGCACCCTCGTCATCCTCGACGAGATCCACCACGGCGGCGACGCCCTGAGCTGGGGCGACGCCATCCGCGAGGCCTTCAGCCCCGCCCGGCGCCGGCTGTCCCTGACCGGGACTCCCTTCCGCTCCGATGAGTCCCCCATCCCCTTCGTCACCTACGCCGAGGAGGCCGGGGGCGTCAAGCGCTCCAAGGCCGACTACTCCTACGGCTACTCCGATGCCCTGCGCGACGGCGTTGTCCGCCCGGTCATGTTCATGTCCTACTCGGGCGAGATGCGCTGGCGCACGCGAGCCGGTGATGAGATGGCCGCGCGCCTGGGCGAGCCGCTGACCAAGGACCTCGAGGCCCAGGCTTGGCGCACGGCCCTGGATCCCAAGGGGGAGTGGATCCCCGCGGTGCTGGCCGCCGCGGACCAGCGCTTGAGCGAGGTGCGCCGCCAGGTGCCCGACGCCGGCGGCCTGGTCATCGCCACCGACCAGCAGCGGGCCCGCGCCTACGCCCGCCAGTTGGCCGCGATCACGGGGGAGCCCCCCACCGTGGTCCTGTCCGATGATTCGGGCGCCTCCAGCCGCATCGAGGCCTTCGCCGAGTCCACCGATCGCTGGATGGTGGCCGTGCGCATGGTCTCCGAGGGCGTGGACGTCCCGCGCCTGGCCGTGGGCGTCTACGCGACCTCCACCTCCACGCCGCTGTTCTTCGCCCAGGCCGTCGGGCGCTTCGTGCGCTCGCGGGCCCGCGGCGAGACGGCGAGCGTGTTCCTCCCCTCGGTGACCCCGCTGCTGGGCCTGGCCAATGAGATGGAGGTGGCCCGCGACCATGTGCTCGGCAAGCCGCGCTCCAACGAGGACGAGGTCTTCGGCTACCCGGAGGACCGTCTTATCGCCGAGGCCAACAAGGAGGAGAAGGCCTCGGATGACCTCTTCGGCGCCTTCGAGGCCATGAACTCCACCGCCGAGTTCGATCGTGTCCTCTTCGACGGCGGCGAGTTCGGTACCGGAGCCATGGTCGGCTCCGTGGAGGAGCAGGACTACCTCGGGCTTCCCGGGCTGCTCGAGCCCGAGCAGGTGACCGCCCTGCTGCGGGCCCGCCAGGACAAGCAGATCAAGTCCCAGAAGCGCCAGGCCGCCGCCGCCGCTCAGCGCCGCGCCAACTCGGGGGTCGATGACGCCCGCAAGCGCGCCGCCGCCCGCAAGGAACTCAACTCGCTCGTGTCCGCATGGGCCCGGCGCTCCGGTCAGCCCCACGGGGCCGTCCACAACGAGCTACGCCGCGTGTGCGGGGGCCCGGAGGTCGCGCAGGCCACCACCGAGCAGATCGAGAAGCGCGTGGGCACCCTGCGCCGCTGGTTCGTCGGCAAGCGCTGACAAGCGCCGACAAGCGCCGACGGGTGCTGAGAGGGGCGCCGAGCCGCTGGGGCGGCGACGCCGGTCGGGCCGGCCCAGCGCTCCTCAGCGCCGGGTGGCGGTGCGGCCGTCGAGGTCGAGGTAGCGGGTCGGGATCGCGGCATCGCCGTCGCTGAGCCGCCAGGCCTCGTAGGGAAGCTCCGCGCGCGAGGCCTGGTGGCGCTGAGCGGCGGCGGCCAGCGCCCCCTCGCCCCGGTGCTCCTCCACGATCGTCCCGTCGACGACGAGCGGCACCTGCAGGGGGCGCGCCCCGGCCTCAGCCAGGGCCGCCAGGCCCTCCGCCTCGGTGCTGGCCGAGACGAGCAGCTCCTCGGTGGCCGTGCCCGCGCCGTCGATGACGCGGCCCGCCCACTTGCGGCCGCCGACCGTCGCCTTGCCCCCCGAGGAGAACTTCGCGACCTCCGCCATCTCGCCGTCGGCGCCCCGGCGCTCCACGAGCTTGTAGACCAGGGCCGCAGTCGGGCGCCCCGAGCCGGTCACGAGCTTGGTCCCCACGCCGTAGGAGTCCACGGGCGCGGCGCCGAGCGCGGCGATCGCGTGCTCATCGAGGTCGTTCGTCACCGTGATCTTGGTGGACGTGGCTCCCAGGGCGTCGAGCTGCGCGCGCACCTTGAAGGCCTCGGCCACGAGGTCGCCGGAGTCCAGGCGCACCGCGCCGAGCTCCCCTCCCGCGTCCCGCGCGGCTTTGACCGCCCGCTCCACGCCCGTGGCGATGTCATAGGTGTCCACGAGGATCGTCGTGCCCGTGCCCAGCGAGGCCACCTGCGCCGCAAAGGCCTCCTCCTCGCTGTCGTGCAGGAGGGTGAAGGAATGCGCGGAGGTCCCCACCGTGGGGATCCCGTAGCGCATCCCGGCCTCCAGGTTGGAGGTCGCCGCGAACCCGCCGACGACGGCCGCCCTCGCCGCCGCGATGGCCGCCTCCTCATGCGCCCGGCGCGCCCCGAAGTCAGCGCAGGGGCGGCCGTGCGCCGCGATCGTCATGCGTGAGGCGGCCGAGGCCACCGCGCAGTCGTAGTTGTAGATCGACAGGGCGAGCGTCTCGATGATGCAGGCCTCCGCGAACGTGCCCTCGACCGTGAGCAGGGGGGAGCCGGCCACATAGCACTCGCCCTCCGCGTAGCCGCGGATCGTCCCCCGGAAGCGGTAATCGCGTAGGAAGTCCAGCGTGGTGTCGTCGACGACCCCCGCGCGGCGCAGGAAGTCGATCTGCTCGGAGGTGAAGGTGAAGGCCTCGACGGCGTCCAGGAGGCGCCCCGTTCCCGCCACCACGCCGAAGCGCCGGGAGGCGGGCAGCTTGCGGCCGAAGAGTTCGAAGACGCTCTCCCGCTGCGCCGTGCCCGCCCGCAGTGCCGACTGGAGCATGGTGAGCTCGTACATGTCGGTCATGAGGGAGGTCGACAGCGCGGTGGGCGGCGAGGCGGGGAGAGCGCCGGGCGTGATCGTCATGACAACAACCTAGCCCGAACCGAATGCGCCGCATACCCGCCGCCACCGGCTACGCTGCCAGCATGAGCCCCGCCGTGCCGGTCGCGGAACCGAGCATCCAAGCAGATGAGCGCACCAGCGCCCACCGCCTGTGGGCCACCGTCGTCCACGACGACCCCATCAACACCATGGACTACGTCACCTGGGTCTTCGCCAGCCACTTCGGCTACCCCCGGTCCAAGGCCGCCCATCTCATGATGCAGGTCCACATGACCGGCCGCGCCACCGTCTCCCGCGGCGAGCGCGCCCGCATGGAGGCCGATGTCACCGCCATGCACTCCTACGGGCTGCGCGCCACCATCGAGCCCCTGGCGGGCCTGACCGACGGCGGGGGAGAGGGCCGATGAGGGCCTTCACCGCCGTCGAGGGGGGCTGGGAGAGCCGGTTGGAGCCAGAGGAGCGCGAGGCCCTGGCCGGGCTCCTTCTGCAGGTCGCCACCGTCCTGGGCGCCGACGACGGCCATCCCGCCGAGACCTCCGCGGACCGGGCGCTGCGGGCCGAGGCCGCCCTGGCCCGCGAGATCCTCCTGCCCGACGCCTCGGAGGACCCGGAGACCGCCGTCGCCATCTCCGCCTGCCGGCGCGCGGGCCTGCGCGACCTCAAGGACTCCCGGGCGCGCGACGCCATCGCCGAGCTCCTGGCCCCCTCCGGAACCGACGGCGCCGTCCGGGTGGCGGCCGGGGCCGAGGGCGCGTGGCTGGGGGCGCTCAACGACGCCCGCCTCCTGCTCGCCCGGCGTCTGGGGATCGACAGCCCCGAGGCCGCCGAGGCGATTCATTCGCTCGCCGATCCATCCCCGATCACAGACGCGGATCCGCAGGTCAGGGAGCGTCATGCGGCGGCGATCCTCTACACCATGCTCACCTGGTGGCAGGAATCACTGGTATCAGGGCTCCTGGGGGACTGAGCGCCGCATAGTCTCGGTTCCATGAATGACGCCGCCATCGGAATGTTCGACTCCGGGGTCGGCGGGCTCACGGTGGCGCGCGCTGTCCTGGATCAGCTCCCGGGGGAGAGGGTCCTTTACATCGGCGACACCGCGAACACCCCCTACGGGCCGCGTCCCATCGACGAGGTGCGCGCCCTCGCCATGGGGGTGATGGACGAGCTCGTCGATTCCGGCGTCAAGCTCCTCGTCATCGCCTGCAACACGGCGTCGGCGGCCGTGCTCCACGACGCCCGCGCCCGCTACACCCTGGGCAAGGGCGTGCCTGTCATCGAGGTGATCCACCCCGCCGCCCGCGCGGCCGCCCGCGTGACCCGCAACGGGCGCGTCGGACTGATCGCCACCCAGGGAACCGTGGACTCGCGCGCCTACTCCGACGCCCTCGGCGCCGTCCCGGGGGTCGAACTCATCAGCCAGGCCTGCCCGCGCTTCGTCGACCTCGCCGAGAGGGGCGTGACCACGGGCCCCGAGGCTCTCGGTGTCGCCGAGGAGTACCTCGCGCCCGTGCGCGAGGCCGGCGTCGACACCCTCATCCTCGGATGCACGCACTACCCGCTGCTCGTAGGCCCCATCTCCTACGTCATGGGGGAGGACGTGCGCCTCGTCGCCTCCTCCGATGAGACGGCCAAGGACGTCTACCGGGAACTCGCCGCGAACGACCTGCTCCGCGACCCTGGCGCTCCCGCCCCCCTCCACGACTTCCGCTCCACGGGGGACCCCGAGTCCTTCGCCGTGCTCGCCCGCCGATTCCTGGGCCCCGAGGTCGGGTCAGTCACCCGTGCTGGCCGCCCGGCGCCGTCGGCCCGGGCTGAGCGGGTCGTGCCCATCCCCGCCATCTCTGCCGAGGAGAGCGCATGAGGCTCACGATCATCGGCTGCTCCGGCTCCATGTCGGGACCAGGCTCCTCCGCCTCCTCCTACCTGGTGCAGGCCAGCGGCGGTGACCCCCTGGGCCCGGTGGGCGCCGAGCACACCTGGTCCGTCATCCTCGACCTCGGCCCGGGCTCGATGGGGCGGCTCCTCAACCATGTCGACCCTGCCGACCTCGATGCCATCTGCATCTCCCATTGCCACGCCGACCACATGGCCGACCTCGTCGGCATGCACGTCTACCGCCGCTGGAACCCCGCCGGCCCCCTCGGCCCCGTCCTCACCCTCGGGCCCTCCAACCTGCTGGAGCGCCTTCGCGGCGTCGACGGCACGGAGAAGACCGACGAGGACTACCGCACCGAGTTCGATGTCCGCACCGTCACCCCGGGGCGCCCCGTTCGCGTGGGCCCCATGACGATCACCCCGTACACAGCCCTGCACCCGGTGGAGGCTTACGGCTACCGGATCGAGGGCCCCAGCGAGGACGGATCGCGCATCGTCACCATGGCCTTCACCGGGGACACCGACTCCTGCGAGGGCATGACCGCCATGGCCGACGGCGTCGACCTGCTCCTGTCCGAGGCCGCCTTCGTGGAGGGCGGGGAGGCCGTGCGTGGCATGCACCTCACGGGCCTGCGCGCCGGCGAGCTCGCCCAGGAGGGGCGCGTGGGGCGCCTGATCCTCACCCACATCCAGCCCTGGACGGACCCCGCCATCCCGCTGGCTGAGGCCCGCCGCGCCTATTCGGGTCCGGTGGACGCCGCCATGAGCTCGATGGTGTGGGAACTGTGAGTGAGCGCGGGGGCGCGGTCGGGGGCGATCCGTCCTCGCCGGCCGCCGGGGCGGGGCGCCGGATCGACTGGGCACCCGCCGTTCCCGACGGCGTTGACTGCCCCTGGACCCGTAACCGGCTCACGCGCTGGTGGCTCGTCCTGCCCGCGGACGCCATCGGCGCCGCCCTGGTGGCGGTGCTGGGCTCGGCGGGGGCTCATGAGCTCGACGAGATCCCGACGGCGCTGGCGCGGGGGGCCGCCGCCGTGGTGATCGCCTGGGCCTGCGCCTGGGCGCTGCTGCGCGGGCGCGAGCACCACCTCGAGAGGCCCTGGCCGGAGGGCGGGGCCGTCGTCGTCGTGGCGTGGGGCGCGTGGACGGTCATGCGCGCCCTGGCCGGAGGCGGCGCGGGACTGGCGTCATGGGCAGTCATGACGGGGGCGCTGCTCGTGGCGGCGCTTGGTGGCTGGCGCTGGCTCTACGGCTTCGCCAAGGCGCATGACTCGCTGACCCCCAAGCCCCTCCAGCGCCGTCTCGACGCGCAGGATCAGTAAGTATTTGAGCGAGACCGGTCGAAAATAGGAGCGAGACCGGTCCGCGGACCGGTCTCGCTCCTATTTTCGACCGGTCTCGCTCATTGGGGGAGGTGATGAGTCAGGAGGTCGGCCAGGATGGGGGCCATGGCCCGGAAGGCCTGGCCGCGATGGGAGATCGCGTTCTTCTCCGCCGGGCTCAACTGAGCGCTCGTGCGCCCCGCCGCCCCCGGCTCGTCCTCACTGGCGGGCACGAAAATCGGGTCGTAGCCGAAGCCCCCCTCGCCGACGGGCTCGGTGATGAGCCGACCCTCCATCGAGCGCTCGATGATCTCCTCGCGCCCAACCCCGCCCCCGGTCCCGGGGACGACGAGCACGGCGGCGCACGTGAAGCGCGCGGTGCGGTGCGGGTCCGCCACGGCGCTGATCTGGTTCAAGAGGAGTCGCAGGTTCGCCTCGTCGTCGCCGTGGAAGCCGGACCAGCGGGCCGAGAAGATCCCTGGCGCCCCGCCCAGGACGTCCACGCACAGCCCCGAGTCGTCGGCGACGGCGGGCAGGCCGGTGGCCTGGGCCAGGGCCCGCGCTTTGATGAGGGAGTTCTCCGCGAAGCTGAGGCCGTCCTCGACCGGCTCGGGGGCGCTGAGCTCGGCCGCTGAGATGATCGCCCCGGGCGCCAGCCCGGGCACGAGCGGGGCCAGGATCTCCCGCAACTCGGCGAGCTTGCCGGCGTTGTGGGTGGCCAGGACGAGCAGGGCGCCGTCGGGTGCCCCGGTGTCGCCGATCGGCGGGTCGCCAACGGCCGGGCTCATGCTCGTGCCCCCGCGCCGGACGAGACCGTCACGGGTCCGTCGGCGCGCTCGGCTAGGGCCCGGCGCTGGAGGGCCGCCAGCGCCGCGTTTCCCGCGCTCGCCAGGTCGAGCAGGGCTCCGAGCTCGTCGCGGTTGAAGGGGGAGTGCTCGGCGGTTCCCTGGACCTCGATGAAGCGCCCGTCGCCGGTCTGGACGACGTTCATGTCGGTGTGGGCGCGCACGTCCTCCTCGTAGGGCAGGTCGAGGCAGGGGACGCCGTCAATGATGCCGACGCTGATGGCGCTCAGCGAGTCGGCGAGCACGGGCCGCCCGGCGCGGGGCTTGATGAGGCCGCGCTCGGTGCCCCAGGCGACGGCGTCGGCCAGGGCGACGTAGGCCCCGGTGATCGCGGCGGTGCGGGTGCCGCCGTCGGCCTGAAGCACGTCGCAATCCAGCGCGATGGTGTTCTCCCCCAGCGCGCCGACGTCGATGATGCCCCTTAAGGACCGGCCGATCAGGCGGGAGATCTCGTGGGTGCGCCCGCCGACCCTGCCGCGCACGGACTCACGGCCGCTGCGCTCGGAGCCCGCACGGGGGAGCATCGCGTACTCGGCTGTCACCCACCCCTCTCCGCTGCCCTTGCGCCAGCGCGGGACGCCCTCGGTGAACGACGCCGCGCACAGCACGCGGGTGCGCCCGAAGCTGATGAGGACGCTGCCCTCGGCGTGGTCGAGCCAGTGGCGAGTGATGGTCACGGGGCGCGGCTCATCGGTCGCGCGCCCGTCCTTGCGGGTGAAGCCAGTCGTAGTCACTGGGACAGGGTACTCGTGGGCCACGACGCCGCGCCGCGTGTTCCGGGCGCGTTCACCGCCGCGATGGAAAGAGCGTCTACGCGCCGTGGCGCGGGCGAGCGGATCCTCTGACTGGGCAGTGCGCGAGAAGGGACTCGAACCCTCACGCCCGAAGGCACCAGGACCTAAACCTGGGGCGTCTACCAATTCCGCCACTCGCGCTCAGGGGTGAGCCTACCCGCTCGGGCGGGCGCCGCGGCCGGACTGGCCCGGCGCCCGCCGGCGCGCCCAGGCCAGCGGAGGCCGCCTCAACCGGCGTGGGCTCGCCGCCGCCTCAGTCGATGCCGAGCTCGGCGCGCAGGCGCCCGACGTGCCCAGTGGCCTTGACGTTGTGCTTGGCCAGCAGGACCTTCCCGGCGGTGTCCACCACGACGGTCGAGCGGATGACGCCGGTGACCAGGCGCCCGTAGTTTTTCTTCTTGCCCCAGGCGCCCCAGGCCTCCATGACGGCGCGCTCCGGGTCGGACAGCAGGGGGAAGGGCAGGGACTGCTTCTCGGTGAAGCGCTTCAGCGCGGCGGGGGAGTCGGGGGAGATTCCGACCACCTCGTAGCCCGCGGCCTTCCAGGCGCCCAGGGAGTCGCGGAAGTCGCAGGCCTCCTTGGTGCAGCCCGGCGTGGAGGCGCGGGGGTAGAAGTAGACGACGACGCCGGCGCTGGCCCTCTGGCGCAGCTCGGCGAGGCCGACCTCGGCGCCGGAGGCATCAGGCAGCGTGAAGTCCGGGGCTGTGTCCCCGATGGCGAGGGTGCTCATGATCTGTCTCCTGTCCTCATCCGAACTGGGCGTCGCCCTTTCGCGCGGCTAGGGCCTCAGGCGGCCAGGTCCAGGGCCTCCTCGGCGGCCTGCAGGCGCTCCAGGGCCCGCTCAAGGCGGGACGGGGACGCGGTGGCGACCAGGGAGTCGACCTCGGTGCGGGCCGCGGCGAGCTCGCGCTCGGCGTCCTCGCGGGACGCGGTGATGCTGATGATGTCCGTCATCTCTCTTCTCCTTCTTCTCATCTCAGCCCTTCTGCGAGGGCTCCTCAATGCCGGGCGCGGGCAGGGACGGCAGGGAACCTGCTCGGCGGCGCTGGCGCGCTCCGGCGGATGGTCACGGTGGGCGCGAACGGCACAGGGCTCCCGGAGGGCTCTACACGGGAGGGCGCCTGGGCGCTCGCGGCACGGCGGCGTGCGCTCGGGATTCATTCCCGCAGCGGCATCGCGCCGATCCAAACGTGGTACACCGCCAAGGACTCGAACCTTGAACCCGCTGATTAAGAGTCAGCTGCTCTACCAATTGAGCTAGCGGTGATCGGCCACTGGCGTGGCCGACGGCTTCCGGCTGGGCCGGGAGTCGTCAGTACCCCCTCAGGGACTCGAACCCTGGACACCCTGATTAAGAGTCAGGTGCTCTAACCAACTGAGCTAAGGAGGCTCTGGTGAGCGGCTTCCGGCTGGGCCGGAAGTCGTCAGTACCCCCTCAGGGACTCGAACCCTGGACACCCTGATTAAGAGTCAGGTGCTCTAACCAACTGAGCTAAGGAGGCATTGGATTGTCGTGCTCGCCAGGCGCGAGCGCTTGGCAACAGGGACAGACTGTACCTCCGGGATGCGGCGCGAGTCCACTCAGGAGCGGCCCGAAGCCTTCGATGTGCCTGACATCTCAGGCCTCGGCGGCGCCTCAGGCCTTGGCGGCGGCGGCGCCTCTTCTCGCCGCGGGCCCCGTCGCCCCTGAGAGCCCCATGGGCCCCGCGAGTCCCGCGAGTTCGACGGCGAATCGATCAGTCGCCCTGATGAGGGAGTCGAGGGTCTCGGGCTCGTTGAAGGCGTGCCCCGCGGTGGGGCTGATGCGCATCTCGGCCTCCGGCCAAGCGCGGTGGAGGGCCCAGGCGGTGCCGATGGGGCAGCACATGTCGTAGCGGCCCTGGACGATCACCCCGGGGATGCCGTGGTCGGCCAGCGCCCCGGCGCGGGTGAGCAGCTCGCCGTCATCCATCCAGCCGCGGTTGACGAAGTAGTGGTTCTCGATGCGCGCGAAGGTTAGGGCGAAGGCCGGGTCCTGGACCTCGTCGATATGCCCCTGGTCGCGCAGGAGCGTGGAGGTCGCCGCCTCCCACGTGGTCCAGGCGATCGCCGCCGGGCCGTGGACGGCGGGATCCGGGCTGGTCAGCAGCTCGTGGTAGCGCTCGATGTACCCGCCGGGGCCCACGCCGTCGCCGGCCGCCGCGGTGAAGGCCTCCCACTCGTCGGGCCAGACCATATCCGCGCCGCCGGCCTCGTAGTACCAGTCGAGCTCGCGCTGGCGCAGGGTGAAGATGCCGCGCAGGACGAGGGCGGCCGCCCGCTCGGGGTGCGTGACGGCGTAGGCCAGGGCCAGGGTGGATCCCCAGGACCCGCCGAAGAGGAGCCAGGAGTCGATGCCCAGGTGGGTGCGCAGGCGCTCCATGTCCTCCACGAGGTGCCAGGTGGTGTTTGCCGTGAGGTCCGCCTCCGGCTCCCAGGCGTGGGGCAGGGAGCGCCCGCAGCCGCGCTGATCGAACAGGACGATCCGGTACCTCTCCGGATCGAAGCAGCGCCGGTGTGCCGGCGCGCAGCCACCGCCGGGGCCCCCGTGGACGAAGACCGCCGGGATACCCGCCGGGTTGCCGCACTCCTCGTAGTAGACGCTCTGGTCGTCGCCCACGTTGAGAAGGCCGGTGGCGTAGGGCTCGATCTCCGGGTAGAGGCCGCGCGGGGCCGACGACGGCGGGGCGGTGACGGGGGAGGCGGTATCGGTGGGGAGGGGGTTGGGGCCGGTCTTCTCGGGGGCGCTCATGGCGGCATTATGGCGCCGGCGCGGGGGCGCTGGCCGCGCCTGGGGGCGCGCTGCCGGCGCCGGTGGCGGGGGCGCTGGGAGCGGGGTGGGGAGGATCGCTCGCCGTCCTGTTCGTTCTCACAGCCCGGGAGGTGGGACCTAAGGGCGCGCGCGCGGTACCGTGGTGCCGTGAGCATGCCGATTGTGACCCTCGCGACCTCTTCCGACTTCCCGGGACTCGATGAGGACGACCGCGCCCTGCCCGACGCGCTGCGCGAGCGGGGCATCGAGCCGCGCGTCGCCGTGTGGAATGAGCCGGGCGTGGACTGGAGCGAGTCGGACATGGTGGTCCTGCGCTCCGTGCGCGACTACGCCAAGAGCGACCGCTACGAGGACTTCCTGCGGTGGACGCGCTCCGTGCCGCGCCTCGCCAACCACCCCGACGTCGTCGCCTGGAACGCGGACAAGCACTACCTGCGCCGCCTCAGCGAGCTCGGCGCGCCCATGATCCCGACCCTGTGGCTGGAGCCCGATGCGGGGCTGTCCAAGCACCAGGTGCACTGCCGCTTCCCGGCATTCGGCGACTTCGTGGTCAAGCCGGCCATCTCCTCGGGCGGCCGCGGCACGGGGCGCTACACGGCGATCGACGCCGGATCGCGCTCGGAGGCCATCAACGACGCCATGCACCACCTCTCGCGGGGCCGCACGGTCATGGTGCAGCGCTACCTCGAGGAGGTGGACCGCAGGGGCGAACTCTCCCTGGTCTACTTCAACGGCGTACTCTCCCACGCCGTCGAGAAGGCCCCCATGCTGCACCCCTCCTTCCGCTCCACGGATGAGGTCCACGAGGAGATTGTCACGGCGCGTGAGCCCAGCGAGCAGGAGTGGCTGTGGGGTGAGCGCGTGCGCAAGGCCCTCCACCAGCACATTAAGGAGCGCTCCGGGCGCGACATCCAGTTGCTTTTCAACCGGGTCGACGTCGTCGAGGACGGCCAGGGGGGCTTCTACCTCATGGAGGTCTCGCTCATCGACGCCGGCCTCTACCTGGGCTCGGCCCCCGACGCCCTCAACAACTTCGCCGACGCCATCGCCCAGCGCGTCTTCTGGTGACCCGGCGGGGTAAGGCCCGCTTGAGGCCCGCTCTCCTCATGCGTGTCAAGGCCGGCGCCTTGATGATTCGGGCGGCCCTGGCGGCCTGGTCACCCACTTGATCCCGCGGCGCCCCGGGGGCTGGGTCCGGTGTGATAGGACTGTGCCATGCGTGCGCTGCTCAACATCATCTGGGTCGTCTGCGGCGGCCTGTGGCTCTTCCTCGGCTACATCGTCGCGGGGATCATCGCCTGCGCCCTCATCATCACCATCCCCGCCGGGGTGGCCTGCTTCCGCATCGCCGGGTACGTGCTGTGGCCCTTCGGCCGCCAGGTGGTCCCCAGCCCGGGCGCCGGCGTCATGAGCGGGCTGTCCAACGTCATCTGGTTCCTCGTCGCCGGCCTGTGGCTCGCCATCGGGCATGTGACCACTGCCTTCGTCCAGGCCATCACGATCATCGGGATCCCCCTGGCCATCGCCAACATCAAACTCATCCCCGTCACCTGCTTCCCCTTCGGCAAGCGGGTCGTGCCCGGGCGCGGCCTCCTGTGAGGACGCCGGGCCGCGTGCCCGAGCGGCGCGCCGATCCCCGATCCGATCAGAGGCTGACGCGGCGGGCCACCGCCCAATAGCCCCCGTAGCACACCACCAGGAAGACCGCCGTGATCCCCAGGGCCGGGCGCTGAACCGGGTCGAAGACGATGAGCAGGCACGACGCGGTCGTCAGCACCAGGGCCGCGATCGGCACCCACGGGTATCCCGGCGCCCGATACGCCAGCTCCCCGGCGCTGCGCCCCTCGGCCACCCACCTGCGCCGGAACGACAGGTGCGAGGCCGAGATCGCCACCCACACGAGCACCACGGCGAGGCCCGAGACCGACACCAGCACCAGGTAGACCGTCGACGCCGCGTACACCGAGGTCAGGAGCGCGGCCAGCCCGCCGATCATGGACAGGCCCATCGCCAGGGCGGGCACACCGAAGCGGTTCGTGCGCGCCAGCGCCCTCGGCAGGGTCCCCTCGTTCGCCAGGGACCACAGCATCCGGGTCGAGGCGTAGAGCCCCGAGTTCGCCGCCGACAGGATCGCTGTCAGGATGACGACGTTCATGATGTCCCCGGCCCCAGGGATCCCGATGCCGTCCAGGACGGTGACGAAGGGGCTCTCCTCCACCCCCGCGTCCTGCCATGGGATGAGCGCCGCGATGACGACGATGGAGCCGATGAAGAACACGACCAGCCGGACCAGGGTGGCATGGATCGCGCGGGGGATCGTGGTGCCCGGGTCCTTCACTTCGCCCGCCGTGATGCCGATGAGCTCAGTGCCCGAGAAGGCGAAGTTGACCGCGAGGATCGTGGTGAACACGGCGCCGAGGCCATTGGGGAACAGGCCATCGCCGGTGAGGTTCGACAGCAGTGGCGCCGCGTCGCCCGTGCCGCCCGGGCCTCCCGCCCCGCCGCCGTCGTAGGGCAGCAGGCCCACCACGGCCGCCGCTCCCAGGACGATGAACAGGATGATTGCCACGACCTTCACCCCCGACAGCAGCGTCTCCGCCTCGGCGAAGACACGCACCGAGAGCATATTGAGCATGAGGATGAGCGCGATGAACAGCGCCGCCTACACCCACACGGGCACCCCCGGGAACCAGCCGTTCATGATGATGGCCGCCCCCGTGAACTCGCTGCCCAGCGCCACCGTCCACGTCAGCCAGTACAGCACCGCCGTCACGAAGCCCGTTGCCGGCCCGATGAAGCGGCGCGCGTAGAGGTGGAACGCCCCGGTGAAGGGCATGGCCACGCTCAACTCGCCCAGGCACATCATCACCAGGTGCACGATGACGGCGCCGATCGCGTAGGCCAAAACGGTCCCGAAGGGCCCCGCCTGGTTGATCGTGTACCCGGTGGACAGGAACAGGCCCGTGCCGATGACCCCGCCGAAGCTGATCATCATGAGGTGCCGCTTGTTCATGCGCCTCTCAAGGGCGTCGACGCGCCCGGCCGCGGAGGTCCGATCCGCTGAGGCGAGAGGCCGGCTGGAGGAGGAGTCGTCGCTGGGCATGGCGGGGACGCTATCGGTCAGGTCAGAGGCGGCGACGGCGCATCTCGCGAAGCGGGCCACTAGGCGCGGTCTCGCGGGGGCGGGCAATAGGCTCCCGGCATGGAGCCCGCCCAGACCCTCCCCCTCAGCCCCGGTGGCGGCGCCGTCGAGGGCGCCGATGACGGCTCAGCGCCCGCGCCACTGGCCCGAGCGCTGGGGGAGGGGCCCGTCATCCTCGACGGCGCGATGGGTACCGAGCTCGATGCGCGCGGCGTCCCCACCGCCCAGGAGCTGTGGTCCGCGCTTGCCCTCGTGACGGCGCCGCGGGCCGTGGCGGCCGTCCACGACTCCTACTTGCGCGCGGGCGCGCGCGTCCTCACCACCAACTCCTACCAGGCCGCCCTGCCCGCCCTCATGCGCTCAGGGCTGAGCGAGCCCGAGGCCCGGGGCGCCATCGCCTCCAGCGCCCGCATCGCCCTGAGGGCTGCCGCCCGCTCCCGCCGGGAGCGCCCTGACCGGGTGGCGCTGGTCGCCGGGAGCCTCGGTCCCTACGGCGCCTATCTCGCCGATGGCTCGGAGTACACTGGCGCCTACGCCCTCCACGCCCCCGACTTCGAGGCCGTCCACGTCCCGCGCATCGAGGCACTGGCCGGGGAGGGAATCCGGCTCTTCGCCGTCGAGACCCAGCCCCGGCTCGATGAGGCCCAGTGGATCGTCCGGCAGGTCGGCCGGATCGCCCCCGGCGCCGAGTGCTGGGTTTCCTTCCAGACGGGGGACGATGGCGAGCGCCTGGCCGATGGCACGCCGCTCGCCGAGGCCGGGGCCTGGGCCGATGCTGAGCCCGGCGTGGCCGCCGTCGGCGTCAACTGTGTCGCGCCGGGCGCGGTCATGCCCGCGCTGGGCGTTCTCGGGGGCGTGACCGCCAAGCCCCTGGTCGCCTACCCCAATTCCGGGGACATCTACCACCCGAGCACGAAGACCTGGACCGCTGCCGCCCCCGACCAGCGCTTCACCGCCCACGCCCGGCAATGGGCGCGGGCCGGCGCGCGGCTCATCGGCGGCTGCTGCCGGACGACGCCCGCCGACACGGCTGTGCTCGCCCGGATGTTCGGCCTGCCGACCGCCGCGGTTGGCCCCGAGCCGCGGTGCTGAGGGCGGGCCAGGCCGCCCCGCCCGGGTCAGCCCCGCGGGCCGACGCTCAGCAGCCGGATGACGGCGCGCTCGGCCTCGTTAGAGGCCTCCAGGTCCACCAGGGCCGTGAGCCTCCAGTCATGGTCGCCGTCGGGATCCTCGATGATCTGAGTCGCCAGCCACACGCGCCGGCCGGTTCGCTCGATCACGTCGACGAGGCGCTCGGATACCCCTGCCGCGGCCAAGGCCTGGGCGTCGGGAGACTCGTCGAGCGGCGCCAGGGCGATGGCGCGCGCGGCGGTGTCGGAGCCGATCCAGTCGTACTCGTCCCAGTAGCGCGCTAGCGCCTCATCCCAGCGCTCCTCGCCCCAGCCCGACGCGGCGTCCAAACGCGCCAGGCCCTCGACGTCGTCGCGCGCCATGAGCTCGACGCGCCGGAACATCTCGCGGCGCACCGCCACCCGGAAGGAGTGGAGGTTGCGGGTCAGGGCGACTCGCCCATCGGCATCGGCGCCGAATGCCCGCTCCACGCCGGTCGAGTCGTCGGCCCCGGCCCGGTCCCCGGGAACGGCTCCCGCGCTCAGCGGCTCGCCGCGCTCGGCGGCCCCCAGGGCCTCCCACTCGTCGAGCAGGGAGGAGTCGACGGCCCGCACGAGGCCGCCGAGCCAGTCGACGACCTCCTCGACCTGCTCCGTGCGGTGCTCCTCGGGAACCACCTGCCGCAGCGCCCGGTAGGCATCGGTGAGGTAGCGCAGGAGGACGCCCTCACTGCGCCCGAGCTCGTAGCGAGAGACGAGGTCGGAGAAGGTCATCGCGTTCTCCACCATCTCGCGCACCACCGACTTCGGGCGCAGCTCGTGCTCGGTGGTCCACGGGTTGGCCCGCTTGTACATCTCCAAGGCGGGGGCCAGGAGCTCGGCCAGCGGCTGGGGCCAGGTGATCTCCTCGACGGCGGCCATCCGCTCCTCATAGTCCAGCCCCTCGGCCTTCATCGCCGCGATCGCCTCGCCGCGGGCCGCCCTCTGCTGGGCGTACAGGAGGGGCCGGGGATCGTCCAGGGTCGCCTCGACGAGGCTGACCACATCCAGCGCGTGCTCCGGCGACTCGGGGTTCAGCAGGTCCATGGCGGCGAGGGCGAAGGGCGCGAGCGGCTGGTTGAGGGCGAAGTCTCCCGGAAGGTCCACCGCCAGGCGCAGGCGGGGGCGCCCATCCGCGGCGGCCACGGCGCTCGGCACGTGCTCCACCACGCCCGCCGTGCGCAGCGAGCGGTAGATGTCCAGCGCGCGGCGCGCATGGGCCCGCCGCTCGGCGGCGCTCGATTGCGTGCGCCCCAGGAGGCGGGCCATATGCGCCACCGGGTCCCCGGGGCGCTCCATGAGGCCCAGGATCATGGTGGTGGTGACTTGGAACTGGCTCGTGAGCGTCTCCGGGGCGGCGTCGCGCAGGCGCTCGAAGGTCTTGTCCGTCCAGTTGACCCGCCCCTCGGGGGCCTTCTTCCGCACGATCTTGCGGCGCTTGCGCTCGTCATCGCCCGCCTTGGCCAGGGCCTTGGCGTTGAGGATGACGTGCTCGGGGGCCTGTACCGTCACGTAGCCGCGCGTGTCGAATCCGGCCCGCCCGGCGCGGCCCGCCACCTGGTGGAACTCGCGAGCCGTCAGGTGGCGCTCCCTCGCGCCGTCGAACTTCACCAGGGAGGTCATGACCACCGAGCGGATCGGCACGTTGATGCCCACCCCCAGGGTGTCCGTGCCCGAGATGACGCTGAGCAGGCCGGCGCGGGCGAGCCGCTCCACGAGCCTGCGGTAACGCGGGAGCATCCCCGCGTGGTGGACGCCGATGCCCGCTCGCAACAGCTTGGACAGGGTCGCCCCGAAGCCCGGGCCGAAGCGGAAATCGCCGATCGCCCCGACCACCTCCGCCTTGCGCGCCCTGGTTAGGCCCAGGTCCACGCTCAGCAGGGAGGTCGCGCGCTCAATGGCCTCCTTCTGGGAGAAGTGGACGACGTACACGGGGGCCTTGTCCTGGCCCACCAGGCGGGTGAGGAGCTCCTCGATGGACTCCACCGAGTACTCCAGCTCCAGCGGGACCGGCCGCGCGGCGTCGTCGACGACGGCGACCTCCCTGCCCGTGCGCGCCTCCATGTCCTCAACGAAGTAGGACACGTCCCCCAGGGTGGCCGAGAGCAGCACCATCTGGGCCTGGGGGAGCTCTAAGAGTGGCACCTGCCAGGCCCAGCCGCGCTGCGGGTCGGCGTAGTAGTGGAACTCGTCCATCACGACGCAGTCCGCGTCCAGCTCCTCGCCCTCGCGCAGGGACTGGTTGGCCAGGATCTCCGCCGTGCAGCAGATGATGGGGGCGGCGGCGTTGATCGAGGTATCCCCGGTGACCATGCCGACGTTGTCCGCGCCGAAGAGCCGCACGAGCTCGAAGAACTTCTCACTCACCAGGGCCTTGAGGGGCGCGGTGTAGTAGGAGCGCCCGCCGCGCGCCAGCGAGGCCGTGTGCGCCGCGAGCGCGATCATCGACTTGCCTGAGCCCGTGGGGGTTGCGGCGATGACATGACGTCCTTGGAGGATCTCGCTCAGCGCCTGGTCCTGATGGGGGTAGAGGGGGCGGCCCGTGGACTCGGCCCACTCGGTGAAGGCGAGGTAGGTCTCCTCCGGCTCGGGCACGCGCTGCGGGTCATCGGCCGGGATGAGGGCGTCGAGCATCGCGTTGAGCGCGGGGGCCTGGGGCGCGGTGACGGTGGGCATGGCGCCATCGTCCCACAGGGGAGCAGGCGCTCCGAGGGCCGCCGGGGTGGGCGACGCCCCCTCCTCGCCGTAGCGCTGGTGGCGCCCGCCCGTCGATCGGACGCGTCACCCGGCGCCACGGCCCAGGATCCGGCACGGCGCTTCGCGCAGGGGCCGCTTCATGAGAGCATGCCCGGCGTTCCCACATTCAGCGGAAGGCACAGCATGGACGCGCTCGCGGCGGATCTCCAACAGGTGGCCGATTGGATCACCGCCCACATCACCATGTGGGTCCTGGTCGGCACGGGCCTCATCCTGACCATCGCCACCCGGGGCGTTCAGGTCCGCCACCTGGGCTCCATGATCCGGCAGGTGCGCGGTGCGCGCAGCGGCGCCGAGGGCGGGATCTCCTCGTTCCAGGCCTTCGCGATCTCGCTGGCCGCGCGCGTGGGCATCGGCAATGTCTTCGGCGTGGCCGCCGCCCTGCTCATGGGCGGGCCCGGCGCGATCTTCTGGATGTGGGTGGTGGCGCTGGTGGGCATGGCCACGGCGTTCTTCGAGGCGACCCTCGCCCAGATCTTCAAGGTCCGCTCCGCTGACGGCTCCTTCCGCGGCGGCCCCGCCTTCTACATGACGCGGGGCATGCGCAGCCGGCCGCTCGCCGTCGTCTTCTCCGTCATCTCCCTGGTGACCTGCGGGTTCATCATCACCTCGGTGCAGTCCAACTCCGTTGCCGGCACCCTGCTGGCGGCCTTCGGAGCTGACGACGCCGCCCCGCTGCCCGGCGCCGGCGGGCTGACATCCGCCCAGCTCGTCGTCGCGGCCCTCATCTTCGTCTTCACCGCGATGGTCGTCTTCGGCGGGGTGCGGGCCGTGGCGCGCGTGACCGAGTGGATGGCGCCGATCATGGCCCTCATCTACATCGTCCTCGTGGCCTTCATCTGCCTGACGAACCTGCATGAGTTCGTGGACGTCCTGGGCCGGATCGTGCGCGCCGCCTTCGCCCCCGAGCCCATTGCCGGAGGACTGGGCGGCGGCATCCTCGCCGCTGTCGTCAACGGCACCAAGCGCGGCCTGTTCTCCAACGAGGCCGGCCAGGGCACCGCCCCCAACGCCGCCGCCACAGCTACTGTCGCCCACCCCGTCCAGCAGGGGCTCATCCAGTCCCTCGGTGTCTTCGTGGACACGATCATCGTGTGCACGGCCACCGCCTTCGTCATCCTCATCGCTGGGCCCGAGGTCTGGTCCTCCCCGGACGCCAATCCCGCCACGCTGACCACCCTGGCCATCGCCCACGAGCTGGGCGGCTGGACCGTGGCGCCCATGGCGGTGCTCATCTTCGTGCTCGCTTACTCCTCCATCATCGCCGCCTACGTGTACTCCGATGTCAACATGGAGTACCTCGTGGGGCCCCGGCGCTGGGCGAGCTGGACCGTGCGCGTGCTCTCCGTGGTCTCCGCCTCCGCCGGCGCCATCCTCACCCTCGACGTCGTGTGGAACGCCGTGGACATCGCCATGGCCATCATGACGCTGACCAACCTCGTGGCCCTGTTGTGGCTCGTGCGCTGGGGCGCGGGCGCCCTGCGCGACTACGAGGCCCAGGTCCGTTCCGGCGTCGCCGAGCCGGTCTTCGTGGGGCGCGGCAACCCCCACCTGCCCGGAGACGTCCCCGGTGACGTGTGGGCCTCGCGCGACGACGCCGTGCCCTCAGACCCCCGATCGACCCAGCCGGCCGCCTCGACCGGCGCCGAGCACTGTTCCTGACGAACGAAGAGGACTCATGATGACCCCCGCACCGCTCACCGCACCGACAGCCCTGCCCGCGGCTACCCTCGCCGAGCAACTCGGTCAGGTCGATGACTTCCTCTACACCTATGTGCTCGCCGCGCTGCTCATCGCCGTCGGCCTGTACCTGACGATCCGCACCCGTGCCGTTCAGGCCCGGCACTTCGGGACCATGGCGCGGACGCTGACCCGATCGCGCGGCGGCGCCGAGGGCGGCATCTCCTCCTTCCAGGCCTTCGCCGTGGGACTGGCGGCGCGCGTGGGCATCGGCAACATCGCGGGCGTCGCCATTGCCGTCCTCATGGGCGGCCCGGGCGCGCTGCTGTGGATGTGGGTCGTCGCGCTGATCGGCATGGCCACCGCCTTCATCGAGTCGACCCTCGCGCAGGTCTTCAAGGAGCGCGGCCGCGACTTCACCTTCCGCGGGGGCCCCGCCTACTACATCAAGAACGGCCTGGGCTCGCGCGCCTGGGGAGCCGTCTTCGCCGTCCTGTGCATCATCTCAGTGGGCGTCACCGTGGTCATGGTGCAGACCAACTCCCTGGCCGGGGTCATCAACGCCACCGTCCCGTCCGTGGAGCCCTGGATGGTCGGCGTCTTCCTCATCATGCTCACCGGGCCCGTCGTCCTGGGCGGCCTGAAGTCGGTCGCCCGGATCACCGAGTGGATGGCGCCCGTCATGGCGCTCGTCTACGTGGCCATGACCGTCGTCGTCCTGGCGCTCAACATCACCGAGCTTCCCGGCGTCCTGCGCTCGATCCTCTGGGGCGCCCTCGGGGCCGACCAGGCCCTGTACGGCGTCGCCGGCGGGATCGTCGCGGCGATCCTCAACGGCGTGCGCCGCGGCCTGTTCTCCAACGAGGCCGGCCTGGGGACCGTGCCCAACGCCGCGGGCACCGCCACCACCGCCCACCCGGTCCGCCAGGGCCTCATCCAGTCCTTCGGGGTCTTCATCGACACGATCCTGGTGTGCACCGCCACCGGCCTGCTCATCCTGCTCGCCACCGGCACCTACGCGCCCGGGACCTACACGGCGGACAATGCCAGGGGCGTGGGGGCCGTCCTCACCCAGCAGGCGGTCGTCGAGCACCTGGGGGCCTGGACGACCTGGCCGATGGTGGTGCTCATCTTCGTCCTCGTCTTCTCCACCGTCCTGGGCTGCTACTCCTACTCGCAGGTCAACGTCAACTACCTGGGCGGCCAGCGCCGCGCCGAGCAGGTCTTCGGCCTGACCCTCACCGCCGCGGCTTTCGCCGGCACCATCCTCGACCTGCCCGTGGTGTGGGCCCTGGCCGACATCGCCCTCGGGCTGCTCGGCCTGCTCAACCTCGTGGTCATCGTCCGCCTCGCCCCCTGGGCCCTGGGGGCGCTGAGGGACTTCGACGCCCAGCTGCGCGCCGGCCGCGTCCCGGTGTTCGTGGGGCGCGGCAACCCCCACCTGCCCGGTGACCTGCCCGGAGGCGTCTGGGACGGGACGACGGCGGCGCCCGGCGGCACCGCCGCTGAGAAGGCCGGCGGGAACCCCGCGCCCGCCGCTGGCCCCGCCGAGCAGCACTGACAGGAGCCACCATGCCCGCGCTGAACGACGTCCTCACCCAGGTCTCGGACTTCCTCTTCTCCACCTTCCTCGTCTGGCTCCTCATCGGGGCCGGGATTTACTTCACGATCCGCACCCGCGGCGTGCAGCTGCGCCACTCCGTCTCGATCGCCTGCTCGATGGTCGGCTCCCGGGCGAGCGGGGGGCGCTCCCTGTCCTCCTTCCAGGCTTTCGCCGTCGGGCTGGCCTGCCGCGTGGGCACCGGCAACATCGTCGGCGTCGCGCTGGCGCTCCTCCTGGGAGGCCCCGGCGCCATTCTCTGGATGTGGGTGGTGGCCCTGCTGGGCACGGCCACCGCGTTCACGGAGTCAACGCTGGCGCAGGTCCTCAAGGTCCGCCACCGCGATGGCGGCTTCAGGGGCGGACCGCCCTACTACATCGCCAAGGGCCTGCGCCTGCCGTGGCTCGGCGCGGTCTTCGCGGTCTTCTTCCTGGCCGCCAACGGGCTGTCGATGCCCCTGGTCCAGTCCAACGCGGTGGCCGGCGCCCTGGGGGCCGCCGGCGCCATCCCCGCATGGGGCAGCGCCCTCATCGTCGTGGCCCTCACCGCGCCGGTCCTGCTCGGAGGGCTCAAGGCCATCGGGCGCGTCGCGGAGGTCCTCGCCCCGCTCATGGCCGCCGCCTACCTGCTGGCGGTCCTGGGCATCGTGGTCACCCATCCGGCGGCCTCTTGGCAGGCGCTCACCTCCATCATCGAGGGCGCCTTCGGTCTGCGCGCCGGGCTCGCGGGGCTGGCCGGCGGGGTCGTCCAGGCGATCCTCAACGGCGTGCGCCGCGGCCTGTTCTCCAACGAGGCGGGACTGGGCGGGGCGGCCTGCGCCTCCGGCTCTGCCGCCGTGCGCCACCCCGTCCAGCAAGGGCTCATCCAGGCCCTCGGCGTCGTCATTGACACGATCCTCGTGTGCACCGCCACCGCCCTGGCGATCCTCATCGCCGGTGAGGCCGTGTACACGCCCGGCGTCACCGGCAAGGACGCCGCCGGCTCACTGACCCAGGACGCCATCGCGCTCCTGGTGGGGGAGTGGACGCGCTGGCCCATGGCGATCCTCATCGTCGTCCTGGCCTACACGACGATCATCGGGGCCTTCTCCTACGCCCAGGTCTGCCTCGACTACCTCACTGAGAACCGCTGGGCGTCCAAGGCCCTGCAGTGCGCCGCCGTCGCCTGCGCCGCGCTCGGGGCCTTCCAGGCGCTCAACACGGTGTGGACACTGGCAGACATCCTGCTGGGCGTGGGGGCCATCATCAACCTCGTGGCGCTTGTCGCGCTCATCGGCTGGGTGCTCGGCGCCCTGCGCGACTGGGAGGCTCAGCGCCGTCAGGGCGTCGAGCCCGTGTTCATCGGTCATGGCAATCCGCTCCTGCCCGGGGACACCAACGACGGCGTCTGGGAGGCCGCCCCTTCGCCCCGGCCATGACACAGGCGGGTAACACGCTGGGCCTAGGCTCCCCGGGACTGCCCCCCGGACTCTGGAGGTACTCCTTTGAACCACTCTGCCCCCGCGATCCGGGCGGTGCTGCCCACGGGCGCGCTCGATGACGCCACCAAGACCCTCGGAGACATCTCCGACCAGTTCTACGCCGGCTTCCTCGCCTGGGTGCTGATCGCCGTCGGCCTCTACTTCACCATCCGCAGCCGCGCGGTGCAGTTCAGGCTGTTCCCCGAGATGATCCGCACGGTCTTCGGATCGAGGGGCAACGCCGAGGGCGGGATCTCCTCCTTCCAGGCCTTCACCATCGGCCTGGCCAGCCGCGTGGGCACCGGCAACATCGTCGGCGTCGCCATCGCCATCACGCTGGGCGGGCCCGGTGCGATCTTCTGGATGTGGGTGGTGGCGCTGGTCGGCATGGCCACCGGCTTCATCGAGTCCACCCTCGCCCAGATGTTCAAGGTCCCCGCCGCTGACGGCTCCTTCCGCGGCGGCCCCGCCTACTACATCACCCGCGGCCTGGGCTCGCGCACCTGGGGCGGCGTCTTCGCCGTCGTCATCACCTTCGTCTTCGGCTTCGCCTACGAGGCCACCCAGGCCAACACGATCGCCGGAGCGGTCAACGGCGTCCTGGAGAATCACGGGCAGGAGGTGGAGCCCTGGGTCATCGGCGCGGTTCTCGTGGCCCTGACGGCGCCCATCGTCTTCAAGGGCATCAAGCGCGTGGCCCGCGTGGCCGAGTGGATGGCGCCGATCATGGCGCTCATCTACGCGCTGCTGGCCATCGTCATCCTCGTCCTGCACGTCGACGCCATCCCCGGCGCCTTCAAGGCGATCTTCGAGGGCGCCTTCGGCCTCAACGCCACTTTCGCCGGCATCAGCGGCGGGTTCTACGCCGCGGCCATCAACGGCATCAAGCGCGGCCTGTTCTCCAATGAGGCCGGTGAGGGCTCCGTGCCGAACGCCGCGGCGACCGCCACCACCTCTCACCCCGTCAACCAGGGCTTCATCCAGTCCATGGGCGTGTTCGTCGACACGATCATCGTGTGCACCGCCACCGCGCTCATCGTCATGCTCTCGGGCCTCTACGACTCCGCCGCCAACCTGGCCGGCCCGGAGGCGACCGCCGCCGCCGACGCCGCCAAGAAGACCCTGACCTCCGACTCCGTCGCCTATGTCCTGGGCGAGTGGAGCCAGTACCTCATGGCCCTCATCATCTTCGTGTTCGCCTACTCCTCCCTGCTGGGCAACTACACCTACGCGGAGATCAACGTCGACTTCCTGCGCGGCTCGCGCTCCAACCACACCTGGCTGCGCCTCATGATCCTCGTGGCCACCTACGTCGGGGCCGTCGCCTCCCTGGACTTCGTGTGGAACTTGTCCGACATCGCCATGGGCGCGATGGCCGTCATCAACATCGTCGCCATCACCCTGCTCGGCAAGTGGGCCTTCGGGGCCCTGCGCGACTGGGAGGCCCAGAACCGGGAGCTCCGGGAGGGCCGCCGCAAGGAGATCCGCTTCGTCGGCAAGGGCAACCCGTACCTGCCGGGCGACCTGCCCGGAGACGTCTGGGCGCCCAGAGGGGCGGCTGCCGCTGTCGCCGAAGCGCCGGTCGCCCAGGGCTGAGCGCCCCCAGCGGGCCCGGGACCGGGGGAGTGAAAAAGGCGAGAAGAGGCGCCGCGATCGCGATCCCGGCACCGGTAGGCTGACCCCATGAAGATCGCGCGATTCTCCACCGGCGATGAGCCCCGCTACGGCATCGTCCAGGGCCTGGATGAGGCCGAAGCCGTCCCCACGGGGGAGTCCGAGGGGCACCTGCTCGTCCTCAAGGGCGACCCTCTCTTCTCCGTGCCGGAGGCCACCGGGGAGGTCGTGGCGCTGAGCGAGGCCAGGCTCCTCGCCCCGGTCATCCCCCGCTCCAAGGTGGTGGCCATCGGCAAGAACTACGCCGCCCATGCCGCCGAGATGGTCGGCGGCATGGATGGCGCCGTGCCGGAGACCCCGATCATCTTCCTCAAGCCCAACACGGCCGTCATCGGCCCTGACGCCCCCATCGTCCTGCCGGCCTGGAGCGAGGAGGTCCACTACGAGGCCGAGCTCGCCGTCGTCATCAAGCGCATCGCCAAGGACCTCGCCCCGCAGGACGCCCACCGGGTGATCATGGGGTACACGGTGGCCAACGATGTCTCCGCCCGGGACCGCCAGCGCGCCGAGCCGCAGTGGGTGCGCGCCAAGGCCTTCGACACCTCCTGCCCCCTGGGGCCCTGGATCGAGATCCCCGAGCCCGGTGACGAGCGCGCCTTCGACCCCTCGCGCGCCACCGTGCGCGCGCGGCTCGACGGCGAGACGGTCCAGGAGGGCGGCACCCAGGACATGGTCATGGGCGTCACGGAACTCGTCGCCTACGCCTCAACGATCTTCACGCTCCTGCCCGGCGACGTCATCCTCACCGGGACTCCCGCCGGTGTCGGCGAGATCCGCGCCGGGCAGCGCGTGGGCGTCGAGGTCGAGGGCATCGGCGGCTTCTCCAACCCCGTCGTGCGCCGCTGAGGCGCTCGCGGGCCTCAGGCCAGGGCGGCGGCGATGCGGTCGGCGGCCTCATCCGCGATGCCGCGCCCCGTGGCCAGGTTGAGGCGGCAGAACGCGGCGTAGTCCGAGCCGAAGGTCACGCCCTCGTTCATCGACACCCCGGCCTCGCGCTCCAGGAACTCGGCGGGGGCGCCGGTCATCCGTCCATCGGCCAGGGCGCCCGAGAAGTCGATCCAGGTCAGGTAGGTGGCCTCCGGCATGGTGACTGATGCGCCGTCGATCCCGTTGAGGCGGCCCGTGATGGTCTCCAGCGTGCCGCGCAGGTACTCGCGCACCGCCTCGTTCCAGCCCCGTCCCTCGGAAAGGGCCGCCGTCGTGGCGATCGCGCCGAGGACCGAGGCGCTCCCGGGCAGGGAGGAACACAGCGGATCGGCGTTGAACCGGGCGCGCGCCTCGCCGGAGGCGATGAGCTGGGCGCAGTGCAGGCCCGGGATGTTCCATCCCTTCGAGGCCGACGTCGCCGTGAATGTGAGGGCGGGGTCGGCGCCCGGGCGGGAGGCGTAGCAGATGTGCTGGGCGCCCCCGGGCAGGACGAGGGAGGAGTGGATCTCATCGGCGAACACGATGACGCCGTGCTTGGCCGACAACTCCGCGACGGCGTCGAGTTCGGCGGCGCTGAGAACGCGACCCACCGGGTTCCACGGGTTGCACAGCATGAGAAGGCCGGCGCCCGCGGCCATGGCGGTCTCGATGCCCTCCAGGTCCAGTGACCAGACGGGGGCCGAGACGCCGTCGCCGCGCAGGGCCGGGACCTCGATCACCTCCCGGTCCAGCGCTCCCGGGATCCTCAGGAAGGGCATGTAGGCCGGGGTGGGCGCGATGATCGGCGAGCCCGGGCGCGTCATTCGGCTGATGATCGCCCGCAGCGAGGACAGCACGTCAGGCAGCAGGCTCACGTCCTCCTCCGGGATGTCCCAGCCGAAGGAGTCGCGGTGGAAGTCGATGACCGCCGAGCGGCAGGCTCGCCAGACCGGCGTGGGCATGTAGCCGAAGAGGGCGTCGTCGACGGCGTGGCGCAGCGCCGCCGTCACCGCCGGGGCCGTGCCCAGGTCCATCTCCGCCACCCACGCTGAGATCACCGCGTTGGGCCGCTCTGTCCACTTCGCCGAGCCCCTGGCGCGCGCCTGCCCGGGGGTCAGGGCATCGAAGGCGGCGAAGAGATCCGAGGAGGTCAGGGAGGGCGCGGGCCGGGAGGAGGACTGACTCATGGAGGGGATCATACGGAGGCCGCGCGCCTGTTCCTGATGGCGTCCGCCCTGCGTGCGCAGTCGTTCGCAGCCCCTGCTGCCGATCCCATGGGATCCCATCGGGCCCGCTGGTGGATGGGGCGTCGGGCGGGGGGAGCCCGTGGCCGGGCTACGCTATGACCCATCATGACTGACACCGCCACGCCCGCTCCCATCCGCGTCCGCTTCTGCCCCTCGCCCACGGGCACGCCCCACGTCGGCATGGTGCGCACCTGCCTGTTCAACTGGGCCCACGCCCGCCACACCGGGGGCGCCTTCGTCTTCCGCATCGAGGACACTGACGCGGCGCGCGACTCCGAGGAGTCGTTCAACGCCATCCTCGACTCGCTGACCTGGTTGGGCCTGGACTGGGACGAGGGGGTGGGCAAGGGCGGTCCCCACGAGCCCTACCGCCAGTCCCAGCGCATGGGCCTGTACCGGGAGGTGGCCGCCGAGCTCCTCGAGGCGGGCTACCTCTACGAGTCCTACTCCACTCCGGAGGAGATCGAGGCCCGTCACCGCGCCGCTGGTCGCGACCCCAAGCTCGGCTACGATGGCTTCGACCGGGACCTGACCGAGGAGGCCAAGGTCGCCTTCCGCGCCGAGGGCCGCAAGCCCGTGCTGCGCATGCGCATGCCCGACGAGGACATCACCTTCACTGACCTCGTGCGCGGCCCCATCACCTTCAAGGCCGGATCCGTGCCCGACTACGTCGTCGTGCGCGCCGGCGGGGACCCGCTGTACACGCTCGTCAACCCCGTCGACGACGCCGCCATGGGCATCACCCATGTTCTGCGCGGGGAGGACCTGCTGTCCTCCACGCCCCGCCAGATCGTTCTCTACCGCGCCCTCATCGCGATCGGCCGCGCGCAATCCGTGCCCGAGTTCGGCCACCTGCCCTACGTCATGGGGGAGGGCAACAAGAAGCTCTCCAAGCGCGACCCCGAGTCCAACCTGCTCATCCACCGCTACCGCGGGATGATCCCCGAGGGCCTGCTCAACTACCTCGCGCTGCTGGGCTGGTCGCTGAGCAAGGATGAGGACGTCTTCACCCCCGCCCAGCTCGTCGAGCACTTCGACATCCACGACGTCAACCCCAACCCCGCGCGCTTCGACCCCAAGAAGTGCGAGGCGATCAACGCCGAGCACGTGCGGCGCCTGGAGCCGGCCGACTTCCGGGACCGCCTCGTGCCGTACTTGCGCGACGTCCACCCGGATCCCTCCGACCCGGCCTGGCGGTCCCGGCCCCTCGTGTCCGCCCCCTCCTTCCCCGAGCTGAGTGAGCGCGAGAGGGAGATCCTCACCGCCGCCGCCCCCCTCATCCAGACCCGCATCCAGTTGCTGCGGGAGAGCCGCGACATGCTCGGCTTCCTCTTCGTGGGCGACGACGCGCTCGCCGTCGACGACAAGGCCGTGTCCAAGCTCAAGGACTCCGCTCCCGCGGTGCTCGACGCCGCCATCACCGCCCTGGACGCCCTCGGCCCCCAGGAGTGGACGACGGCGCGCCTCGAGGAGGTCCTGCGCTCGGCCATCGTTGACGGGCTGGGCATCAAGCCCCGCCTCGCCTTCGGGCCGTTGCGGGTGGCCGTCACGGGGCGGCAGGTCTCCCCGCCGCTGTTCGAGTCCATGGAGATCCTCGGCGCGGCCTCCTCACTGGCCCGCCTGCGCGCCCTGAGGCGGCGCCTCGCCTGAGACGCGAACCGCTCGCGAACCGGCGCGGGCCTCTCGCGAACCGGTGCGGCGCCCGCGAACCGCTCGCGAACCGGCGCGGCGCCCGCCGCGCCGGGGCCCCCGGGTGGGGCGGGCGGTACGGCCGCGGAGAGCGGCACGGGCGCGGTGGGCGGCACGGCCGCTCCTGCCCGCTCAGGCGCGGCGGCTCCTCACAAAGCGGGGGAGTCCATCCCCTCGATGCGGATGCCCCCCAGGATCGTGTGCCACTGATCGGCGGAGATCTCATGCCCGCTCTCACAGCCGATCCACACATCGAAGCGCAGCCCCGCGTCGCCCACGACCCGTGAGAATCGGTAGCCGGTGAGATCGCGCTGGCTCCACTGCTTGGAGTCGGTGATGCCCGTCCAATGCGCCGAGTAGCCGTCCATGATGCCGCCGTCGTCCTTGACCAGGCCGAGTTTCTCCGGCTTGTCGCTGTTGAAGTCGTGGACGATGGGCTCTGCTTGGCCCGCCCGGTTGCGGCTGTAGCGGTCGTCGTCGAACCGCTGCTGGTGGTAGACGGAGCTGATATCCCTGATCACGTAGCCCAGGCAGTAGCCGTCATAGGTGCGGTAGCCCTCGAGGTTGCCACGGTCCGTGACGCTGTCCTGCTGGGTGATGCTGTCGTCCTGGTACCACACGGAGTAGTCGTCGTTGTAGAACTTCAGCGCCGGTGGCGTCCATCCCGAGTCGGGGTTGGGGGCCTGGTTGAGCGTGGGGACGGCGCCAGGCGTGTTCTGGGCGCGCACCGGGGGAGGGGCGGGGGTGCTCAGCGTCGGCAGGGTGAAGGGGCTCGACGGCGCCGTCGCCTCCTGGGAGGGCTCGGCCTGGGAGGCGCTCTTGCCGTCAGAGCATGAGGCGAGGCACAACGACAGGCTCAGGGACGCGGTGATGGTGATGGCCTGGGCCATGCGGCGCCCGCCGCTTGCGCTGCGGATGAGGGGCATGTGATGGATCATTCGATACCTCCGATGGTGGGAGGGGGGCCCTTTGATTCTAGGGACCCCCGGGCGTGCGGGGCACCGCTGGCGATGGTGAGGGCTGCCCGGCGGCATCGGCAACGGTGAGGTCGGGAACCTCGCGCCGCTGGCGATGGTGAGGGTTGCTCGGCGGCGGGCCAGTCGCCCCTGGGGGCCGCCGATGGCGCTGTGGTGGCGTTCACGTGCCCACGATTCGACAGCGAGGGGGAGCCCGTGTAGATTTCTTCCCGCTGCCCCGATCGGCTCGCCGGTCCGGGGTCACCTGCTTTGGGGTATGGTGTAATTGGCAACACAGGTGATTCTGGTTCATCCATTCTAGGTTCGAGTCCTGGTACCCCAGCGGAGAGCGTGAGCTCGCCATACAGTTGAAGAACTGCGCCCCGTTCGTCTAGCGGCCCAGGACACCGCCCTCTCACGGCGGCAGCACCGGTTCAAATCCGGTACGGGGTACTCAGGCAGCCATCAGGCTGTCGGTCCACACGCCCCGTTCGTCTAGCGGCCCAGGACACCGCCCTCTCACGGCGGCAGCACCGGTTCAAATCCGGTACGGGGTACTCAAGCGGCCATCAGGCTGTCGGTCCACACGCCCCGTTCGTCTAGCGGCCCAGGACACCGCCCTCTCACGGCGGCAGCACCGGTTCAAATCCGGTACGGGGTACTCCAACCTGAACTCATGAGGCTCGGTCGCTGCGGGTGATCGGGCCTTAGTTGTGACTGCTGTGATGTGTCCGCGGGATGACTGCTGTTATGTGTCCGCGGGCCGCGGCCTCAAAGGGAGCCTCCTGCTGGGGGCGGGCGCCCGGCCCCGGTTGCCCCCCGGAGAGCAGAGGAAGGACGCCTCACTGTTGGGGCGGGCGCCCGGCCAGCGCTCACGCCGCCCACTCGCCACCGCGCCCATGTGGCTGTGGGCGCGCCCGACCGGACCTCCGCGCGCACCAGCGCCTGACGACCGCGCCCATGTGGCTGCGGGTGCGCATTCTTGGTGAGCGTGGTGGACGTCGGGCCCTGGTCGTCGCGCCCCTGTGGCCGCGGACGCGCATTCTTGGTGAGCGTGGTGGACGTCGGGCCCTGGTCGCCGCGCCCATGTGGCCGCGGACGCGCCTCTGGGCCGTCGAAAGCAGCGCGGGGCCCTCGGGGGCATCGGACGGCCATTGAGAGCATCGCGGGGAGCGCTGCACTCAATGGCCCAACGCTGCTCAAGACGGTCCACCGCTGCTCAAGACGGTCCGATGCTGCTCAGGACGGCTTGGTGCCGCTGCTCAAGACGGTCCGGTGCTGCTCAGGACGGCTTGGTGCCGCCCTCAACGGTCCACCGCTGCTCAGGACGGCTTGGTGCCGCCCTCAACGGTCCACCGCTGCTCAGGACGGCTTGGTGCCGCTGCTCAAGACGGTCCGGTGCTGCTCAGGACGGCTTGGTGCCGCCCTCAACGGTCCACCGCTGCTCAGGACGGCTTGGTGCCGCCCTCAATGGCCCACCGCTGCCCAAGACGGCTTGGTGCCGCCCTCAACGGCCGGTGCTGCTCTCAATGAGTCCTGGGGATCCTCACGATCCGCCACCGCCCGCGAGCAGCTCGCCAGCGCTGACGACGCGCAGGCCACGGGACTGGATTCGCTCCACGGATCGGCCCATCTCCTCCATGAGCTCGGCGTAGGGCTGACTCCGACCGTCGTGGCACAGGATGATCGCCCCGTCCTGCGCGGCCTGTCCCACCTCCTTGGCCGCAGCGGCGCCCGGCGTGTGCAGGCTCCAGAGGACCAGGTCCAGGCCCCGGTCCGCGGCGGCGGCCAGGGCGACGGCGTCCACCCGCCCGTAGGGGGGCCTCCAGAGCGTTGGCTTGGGCGCCCCAGCGGAGGTGATCGCCTCGATCGTCCGGTCGATGTCCCGGCCGAGCTCATCCGGCGAGGCGCCGTAGACGTCTGTGTGAACCCAATTGTGGATGGCGACCTCATGCCCCTCGGCCGCCTCACGGGCGATGAGATCGGGGTGGGCCCGGGCGGCCTCGCCCAGCACGAAGAAAGTTGCCTTGACCCCCAGCCGGGACAGCATGTCGAGGACTACCGGGGTCCAGCGGGGGTCCGGGCCATCGTCGAAGGTGAGGGCCACCGACCCAGTTCCCGGCGCCACCCGGAAGGTCGTGGACACCGCGCGGCGGCCTGAGCCGTCCGCCGGCAGCGCGGCGACGCGGAAGGTGGGGGAGCGGCGTCCGTCGTGCCAATGGGTGGCCGCTGCCCCGGCCGCGGCGCCGATCGTGCCCGCCGCGAGCATGCCGGCCACCCTCAGGGCCCCGCGGCGCGACGAGTGGGCGGCAGCGCCGTCGCGGCCCTGCTCGGCCACCCCCGTGGCTGGGCGCGCCCCCTCTCCTGCTGCGTCGGCCTGGGCATCCTCCGATGCGCAAACGGGCGAGTCCGATGAGGAGGCGGGAGACGGGGTCATGGGGCAGAGGTTACGCCGCCCGCGCCGCGCGACCGCCGCGCGCGCTCTCCCTGGACTCTCTCTCCTTCCCCCCGGAGGGCCCGATCGCCGTCAGGGCGGTTGCTCTAGAATGCCGTCGTGACGAACTTCCCCACTCTTGGCGCCCCGGGGCCGATCCCCGAGGGCGCGATGCGGATCGTGCCGCTGGGCGGCCTCGGCGAGATCGGGCGCAACATGACCGTCTACGAGGTGGACGGCAAGCTCCTCATCGTCGACTGCGGCGTCCTCTTCCCCGAGGACGACCACCCCGGCGTCGACCTCATCCTGCCCGACTTCTCCTACATCGAGGACCGCCTCGACGACGTGGTCGCCCTCGTCCTGACCCACGGCCACGAGGACCACATCGGCGGCGTTCCCTACCTGCTGCGCCTGCGCGACGACATCCCGCTGGTGGGCTCCGAGCTCACCCTGGCCTTCATCGACGCCAAGCTCAAGGAGCACCGCATCCGCCCCGTCCTGCGGGAGGTCCGCGAGCACGAGCGCGTCGCCTACGGCCCCTTCGAGCTGGAGTTCGTGGCCGTCAACCACTCCATCCCCGACGCCATGGCCGTCATGATCCGCACCGAGGCGGGCAGCGTCCTGTGCACCGGCGACTTCAAGATCGACTCCCTGCCCATCGACGGGCGCATCACCGACCTGCGCGCCTTCGCCCGCTTCGCCGACGAGGGCGTGGACCTGTTCTGCGTGGACTCCACCAACGCCGAGGTCCCCGGCATGGTCGCGCACGAGAACCAGATCGGCCCCGTGCTCGACTCCGTCTTCGGGGAGTCCGACGGGCAGATCATCGTCGCCTCCTTCTCCAGCCACGTTCACCGCGTCCAGCAGGTGCTCGACGCCGCGGCCCTCCACGGGCGCCGCGTGGCCCTCATCGGGCGCTCCATGGTGCGCAACATGGGCATCGCCGCCGAGCGCGGCTTCCTCAAGGTGCCCGAGGGCGTCCTCATCGACGCCCGGGACATCACCAGCCTGCCGGCCGATGAGCGGGTCCTCATGGTCACCGGATCCCAGGGCGAGCCCATGGCGGCCCTGAGCCGCATGGCCCACGGGGAGCACCGCTCCGTCACCGTGGAGCCGGGGGACACCGTCATCCTGGCCTCCTCCCTCATCCCAGGCAACGAGAACTCCGTCTACCGGGTCATCAACCAGCTCATGCGTCTCGGCGCCCGTGTGGTCCACCGCGACAACGCCCGCGTCCACGTCTCCGGGCACGCCTCCTCCGAGGAGCTCTTGCACGTCTACAACATCGTGGCGCCCCGCAACGTCATGCCCATCCACGGCGAGATCCGCCACCTCGTGGCCAACGGGGCCCTCGCCGTCAAGACCGGCGTGCCGCCCAAGAACGTCATGCTGTGCGAGGACGGGGTCGTCGTCGACCTCCTCGACGGCCAGGCCCGGATCGCCGGGCAGGTGCCCTGCGGCTACGTGTTCGTCGACGGCGCCTCGGTGGGCGAGATCGATGAGGCCGAGCTCAAGGACCGCCGAATCCTCGCCGAAGAGGGCTTCGTCTCCGTCTACGCCGTCGTGGAGACCTCCACCGGCACGATCCTGGCGGGCCCGGATATCCAGGCCCGCGGCATGGCCGAGGACGACTCCGTGTTCGACGAGGTCCTGCCTGACGTCACCGCCGCCCTCCAGCAGGGGCTCGACGGCGGCAGGGCCGACGCCCACTCCTTGCAGCAGGCGATGCGCCGCGCCCTGGGCCGGTGGGTGGCCCGGCGCCTGCGACGCCGCCCCATGATCGTGCCCGTCGTCATCGAGGCCTGAGGCCCATGCCACCCCGTCGGCCCGCCTGCTTCATCTCCACCGGCAGTGTCCTCATCGACCTGCCCCTCCAGGTCAACAGGATCCCCGCCCCCGGCGGGGCGGTCACCGCCAGTTCCACCGGGCCGGTCGTGGGAGGCGGCTACACGGTGGTCTCCGCCGTCGCCCGGCAGGGCAAGCCCGCGGCGCTCGCGGCCACGCTGGGCACCGGTCCCAACTCCGCGCTCGTGCGCGAGGCCATGATGCTCGACGGCGTCGAGCTCGTCGTCGAGGAACTCGTGGGGGACATCGGCACCTGCATCACCCTCATCGAGCCCTCCGGGCGGCGCACCTTCATCACCAACGAGGGCATCGAGGCCGAGCCCCAGCTCGACGACCTGCGTCAGCTCGACCTCCTGCCCGGAGACTGGGTCCACGCCTCCGGTTACGACATCGTCCATCCCCTGAGCCACCGGGTCCTGGCCGACTGGCTTGTCGACCTGCCCGAGGGGGTCGGCCTCGTCATCGACCTGGGCCCCGTGGAGCCGGAGATCGGCGCCACCACGCTGAGCCGTCTGCTCGGCCGCGCCACCCTGCTTACCGGCAACCACCTGGAGATCACCCAGCTGAGCGCCCGGCTCGGCAGCCCCGCGGCGCTGCGCGAGGCCTGCCCCGGCGCGCTTATCGTGCGCCGCACCGGCGTGCACGGCTGCGTGCTCTGGCCCGCCGGCGGCTCCCCCATCGAGGTGGCCGGCTTCTCCCGGGACGTCGTGGACACCACTGGGGCGGGGGACACCCACACCGGGGTGCTCGTGGCCAACCTCATGGACGGCCTTGACGAGGTCACCGCCGCCACGCGCGCCAACGCGGCCGCCGCCGAGGCCGTCTCCCGGCAGGGTCCGGCGCGCTGCCCGCTGCGCGAGGAGATCGACGCCCTCCTGAGCGGGGCCTGAGCCCCAGGCGGCGCCCCGATCCCGATCCCCCGGGGAGGTGTGGCGCACTCTTCGCCCGTCCGGCGGCGTGGCAGTCCCGGCGCGGAAGGCACTGCCGCTAGCGTGTTGACCACCATGGCCACCCGCAGCACCAAGCGAAACGCGAAGCCCTCATCGAACCCGAAACCGCCCCAGCGCGGCTCGGGCCGCCGCCGTCGCACGCAACAGGGCCAGGGCCGCGCCGACGCGACCACCACCATGCCCGCCCAGGCGGCGCCCGGCTCCCAGCGCCCCGCGGCTCATGGCTACGCCCGCACCGCCTGGGCCTTCGGGCTCCTCGCCCTGGCCGCGGTCACAGGGCTGCGCGAGTGGTTCGGGGTGTCCGGCGCCGCCGGCGGCTTCCTGCACCACCTGGCCGCCGGGCCCGTGGGCATGCTCAGCATCATCGTGCCGATCCTCCTGGCTGCCCTGGGCGTCGCCACTCTGCGCGTCCACCGCCTCACCAACGTTCACGCCCGCGTGAGCGTCGGCGGCCTGGGCGTCCTGGCGGGGCTCACCGGCATCATCCACGTCGCCTCCGGCCAGCCCGCCCTCGGCGCCGGCGCAGAGGGCGCCGGAGGCCTGCTCGGCTGGCTCTTCGGCGCGCCCCTGGCCGGGCTCTTCGGCGCCGTCGGCGCCGTCATCCTCCTGCTGCTGCTCATCGCCTTCTCAGCGCTCGTGGTCTCCGGCAGGACCATCGCCGAGTTGCGGGAGACCGCCGCCGCCCGCAGGACCGAGGCTGGCGCCGACTTCCCAACGGACACCTGGCCCACCCGAGCCCTGGGCCGGGTCCGCCAGGCCCTGGGATCGCGGGCCCCCGTTGACGACGCGGACCTCACGGCCACGACATCCCTCGACTCCTACGACGGCGATGAGCCCTTCCGCTCCGCCATCGAGATGGAGGACTCGCCCGCCGAGGGCGCCACCGACGGCGGGAAGGCCCCCCTGGGCGCCTCGCGCAAGCGCGGCTCTGGTCCGCGCCCCCGGATCACCCCGGGGGAGGGTGCCGCCTCGTCCCGGCGGCGCCCGCGCGGGGAGGGCGCCGCCAGCGGCCCCAGCGGCGTGGGTGGGCTCGACGCCCCCGTGGGCGCCGATCCTGCCACTGAGGTCATTGCCGGGGCCCCTTCCCCCCTCGACCCGCCCGCCCTCACCCCTCGGGGTAGGAGCGTGATGGCGCCGGGGGAGCGGCCCGTGCCGCCCACGGACCCCGAGGCCGTCACCGACGAGACCCCCGCGATCGATCCGGACCTCGCTGACGAGATCGAGATGGCCGGCGGAGCCGCCATGGCCCTGCCCGATGGCACCACCTATTCGCTGCCCGACTCCTCCCTCCTGGAGGCCGGCGCCGGGCATGCCACCCACACCGAGGCCAACGACGCCGTCGTCGACGCCCTCCAGAACGTCTTCACCGAGTTCAACATCGACGCGACCGTCTCCGGCTACACCCGCGGCCCCCAGGTCACCCGTTACGAGGTCCACCGCGGTCGGGGCGTCAACGTCTCCAAGATCACCGGCCTGGAGAAGAACATCGCCTACGCGGTGGCCTCCGACGAGATCCGCCTCCTGACCCCCATCCCCGGCAAGTCCGCCATCGGCATCGAGATCCCCAACTCCGACCGCGAGATGGTCAAACTCGGCGACGTCCTGCGCTCGGGGGCCGCCAAGAAGCAGGCGCACCCCCTCGTTGTGGGCCTGGGCAAGAACGTCGAGGGCGACTACATCGTCACCAACCTCGCCAAGACCCCGCACATGCTCGTGGCCGGCCAGACCGGCTCCGGCAAGTCCTCCTTCGTCAACTCCATGATCACCTCGATCATGATGCGCGCCACCCCTGAGGAGGTCCGCATGGTGCTCGTGGACCCCAAGCGCGTGGAGTTGACCATCTACGAGGGCATCCCGCACCTCATCACCCCCATCATCACCTCCCCGAAGAAGGCCGCGGAGGCCCTGGAGTGGGTGGTGCGCGAGATGGACGCCCGTTACGACGACCTCGCCTCCTTCGGCTTCAAGCACATCGACGACTTCAACAAGGCGATCCGCGCCGGTGAGGTCCAGCCCCTGCCCGGCAGCCAGCGGGTTCTCAGCCCCTACCCCTACCTCCTCGTCGTCGTCGACGAGCTCGCCGATCTCATGATGACCGCGCCCAAGGACGTCGAGGCCTCCATCCAGCGCATCACCCAGCTGGCGCGCGCCGCCGGCATCCACCTCGTGCTGGCCACGCAGCGGCCGGTCGCCCAGGTCGTCACGGGCCTCATTAAGTCCAACGTCCCCTCGCGCCTCGCCTTCGCCACCGCCTCCCAGCTCGACTCGCGCGTCATCCTCGACCAGAACGGCGCCGAGACCCTCACCGGCCAGGGCGACGCCCTCTACCTGGGGCCCGGCGCCTCCACCCCCATCCGCGTGCAGGGATCGTGGGTCACCGAGCGTGAGATCCGCGCCGTCGTCGAGCATGTCAAGGGGCAGCTCACCCCCGACTATCGCGAGGACGTCGTCGTCCCCGAGGTCAAGAAGCAGATCGACGAGGAGATCGGCGACGACATGGACCTGCTCCTGCAGGCCGCCGAGCTCATCATCACCAGCCAGTTCGGCTCCACCTCCATGCTCCAGCGCAAGTTGCGCGTCGGCTTCGCCAAGGCCGGGCGCCTCATGGACCTGCTGGAGTCCCGCGAGGTCGTGGGCCCCTCGGAGGGATCCAAGGCCCGTGACGTCCTGGTCCAGCCCGAGCAGCTTGAGGAGACCCTCGCCTGGATCAAGGGCGACGGGCAGGCCCCCCAGATCGACGACCCGGGCGCCTCCGACGCCACCGCCGCCCGCGTGCCCTCCGGCCTCCAGCCCGGCACCCCGCGCGAGGTGGGCCTGCCGACCGACCGCTACGCCGTCGACCCCCTCGAGGAGGAGGGCGGCGCCCCCGTGAGCGAGTCCTGGGACGACGAGTCGGCCTCGGAGGACTCCGAGGACGCCTGGAGCCTCACCGGCCGCGGCCAGTCCTGGTAGGCGCGGGCGAGGCCCGCGATCCGGTCCCGCGGGCCCCACCGGATGCCCCCGATTCCTCTACTCTTGAGGCGATGAGAACCGCCCCGCCCCCCTCCCACCCGGGTCCCGCCGCGCCCTCGTCGGCAACTGGCAGGGGCGCCCCCGCGGGCGAGGCCCCCCTGCTCAACATCGCCAACGCCCTGACCGTCCTGCGCATCATCCTCGTGCCGGTCTTCGTGTGGCTCATGCTCCTCCCGGGCGATGCCATGCGCCTGGCCGCCGCCCTCGTCTTCATCGTGGCCGCGGCGACCGACCGACTCGACGGGCAGCTCGCGCGCTCGCGCAACCTCATCACCAGTTTCGGCAAGATCGCCGACCCCATCGCGGACAAGGCCCTCACCCTGTCGGCCTTCATCCTGCTCAGCGTCGCCGGCCGCCTGTGGTGGTGGGTGACGGTCCTCATCATCGTGCGCGAGCTCGGCATCACTGTCATGCGCTTCGCCATGCTCCGGCGCGCCGTCATGGCGGCCTCGCGGGGCGGCAAGGCCAAGACGGTCCTGCAGATCCTCGCGCTCATAGGCCTCCTCCTGCCCTGGCACGCCGTGCTGCCCGCGACGCTGGCCACGGCCCTGCTGCGGGTCTCCTACGCGCTGGTGGCCGCCGCCCTCGTCGTCACGGTGGCCACGGGCATCGACTACGTCCTCCAGGCGATCCGCATCTCGCGTGAGAAGCCCGCCGCCGACGCCACGGGCGGCGCCGGGCATGGGTGAGGCGCCCGTCGCGGCGCCGGCCTGGCCCGAGGGGCGCCAGGCGGCGGAGGACCTGCTGCGGGCCCTGGGCGAGCGCGGGCTCACCCTCGCCGTCGCCGAGTCGCTGACCGCCGGCATGGTCTCCTCCGCGCTGGGCGGGGTGCCCGGGGCCTCAAGGGTCCTCCTGGGCGCCGTCGTTTCCTACGCCACGAGGATCAAGGCCGAGCTCCTGGGGGTCGACGCCGCCCGCCTGGCCATCACGGGGCCGGTCGACGCCGTCGTCGCCCAGCAGATGGCGCGGGGCGCCGCCCGGCTCCTCGGGGCGGATGTGGGACTGGCCACCACCGGCGTGGCCGGACCCGGCCCCGCCGACGGGCACCCGGCCGGAACGGTCTACATCGCGGCCTTCGGCCCATGGGGGGCCGTGGGCCGAAGGCTGGGCCTGACCGGCGGGCGGGATGAGATTCGCGCCGCGACGGCCCTGGCGGTCCTGAGCCTCGCCGCTCGCGCCGCGCGAGGGGACCTCTGAGGCGCCGCGGCCGTCCCCCGCATCCCCCCTCCTCCCCGCGCGGATCGGGGCGCGCTCGCGCCCATGTCATGGCTCCCTCATGAGCCTCGCCAAGCGTCCTCTCAGGCCCCGGCGACATGCTTCATGCCATCGGCCAGGGCGCGGTGATCAACCAGCGACCGGGGCCGGGAATGAACCCCACCAGTGAATGGTTGTGCCTTGTGATGAATGAGATGACTCGCCCCCGCCCCGCCCGCTCGTCCCGCCTGGCGCCCAGGATGGCGATGCGCCCGGCGCTCTCCACGGGGTACGGTTCTGCCGTGGACACCACCAAGCACGAGAACGTCCTCCTGCGCCGCGAGATCGGCGAGGTCCTCCGCTCCGTCCGCCAGCACCAGGGGCGCACCCTGCGCGAGGTCTCCTCGCAGGCGCGCGTGTCACTGGGTTACCTCTCCGAGGTTGAGCGCGGTCAGAAGGAGGCCTCCTCGGAGTTGCTCGCCTCCATCTGCCAGGCCCTCGACGCCCCCCTGTCCACAGTGCTGCGCGAGGTCTCCGAGCGCGTCGCCATGGCCGAGGGCGTCGTCATCCCCGACACCGTCCCCGACGAGCTCATCCGCCAGCAGGGTGCCATCGCGCGCTGACGTCGGCGGGCCAGCCCGATCCCCATTCCCGGAAGGCCGCGAGGCCGCCCGGGGATCCCCCTGCCCGCGCCCCTTCCCCTCCCCGATCCCCTCCCGGCCATCCGTTCCCCTGACCAGGAGCCCCCCCATGAAGCACTCGGAGTTCTGGCGCGCCCTCGACGAGGTCTTCGGCTCCGCCTACGGGCGATCGCTGGCCCAGGACCTCGTCCTGCCGCCCTGGTCGATGACGGCCGTCCAGGCCCTCGACGCCGGTGAGCCGCCTCGCGAGGTCTGGGACTCGCTCTGCCAGGAGACCGAGCGCGACGAGGCTGAGCGCTGGGTCTACCGGGACGATCCGCGCGCCCGCCGCGGGTAGCGCGCGGTCGCCGCCGCGCGGCGGTGAGGCTCCCAGCCGCTCGGGTGGCTGCGCGGGCCCAGCCGGGAGTGGCGCCGTCGCCTCTGCCCCGTGACACGCCGGGGCGGCTCCGCTTGCGGATTCGAACACGTGTTCGGCTAGAGTTCACCACGGACGCGCCACGAGCCCCCACAGGCCCCGTTCTGTGGAGGCTCGCGGATACATGTCAGTGGTCCGGCATACCGTCGTCCACGAGCCCCGGAGAGGGGATCCCGTCCACGAGGACCAGCCCTGAACACCGCGGCCCACCGCCGCCCGAGCCGGAGAAGAGACCATGCCCGCAGCAACCCAGAACCAGGATCGATCCAAGGCCCTGGCCACCGCCCTTGCCCAGATCGACAAGTCTTTCGGCAAGGGCTCCGTCATGCGCCTGGGCGATGACAGCCGTCCTCCCGTGGCCGTCATCCCCACCGGCTCCACCGCGCTCGATGTCGCGCTCGGGATCGGTGGCCTGCCCCGTGGCCGCATCATCGAGATCTACGGCCCCGAGTCGTCCGGTAAGACCACCGTCGCCCTCCACGCCGTCGCCAGCGCCCAGAGGGCCGGCGGGAACGCCGCCTTCATCGATGCTGAGCACGCCCTGGACCCGGTCTACGCCAAGGCCCTCGGGGTGGACACGGACAACCTGCTCGTGTCCCAGCCGGATACCGGGGAACAGGCCCTGGAGATCGCGGACATGCTTATCCGCTCCGGCGGCCTGGACATCATCGTCATCGACTCCGTGGCCGCGCTGGTGCCCAAGGCTGAGATCGAGGGGGAGATGGGGGACTCGCACGTCGGCCTCCAGGCCCGCCTCATGAGCCAGGCGCTGCGCAAAATCACCGGTGCCCTGTCCGCCACGGGCACCACGGCTATCTTCATCAACCAGCTGCGAGAGAAGATCGGCGTCTTCTTCGGCAGCCCCGAGACCACCACGGGCGGCAAGGCCCTCAAGTTCTACGCCTCCGTGCGCATCGATGTGCGCCGCATCCAGACCCTCAAGGACGGGGACCAGCCCGTGGGCAACCGCACCCGCGCCAAGGTGGTGAAGAACAAGATGGCCCCGCCCTTCAAGCAGGCTGAGTTCGACATCCTCTACGGCCGCGGCATCTCCCGCGAGGGCGGCCTGCTGGACCTGGGCGTGGAGAACGGCATCGTGCGCAAGTCCGGCGCCTGGTTCACCTACGGCACGGACCAGTTGGGTCAGGGCAAGGAGAACGCCCGCGCCTTCCTCGCGGACAACCCCGCCCTGGCCGATGAGATCGAGCAGAAGATCCTCGCCGCCCTGGGGATTGGGGAGGCCGGGCGCAAGGCCCAGGAGGAGGCAGCGGCCCGGGCGGCCGCAGCGGAGGCCGATGCGGCGGCAGCGGCGGCCGAGGCCGCCCTCGAGGCCGCCGCGGGGACGAAGGCCCCCGCCAAGGCCGTGGGGCGCGGCTCGGGCAGAGGCTCGGGCAGGGGCGGCGCCAAGAGCAGCGCCAAGAAGTCCTCCGCCCTCGATATCGACGCCGCTTTCGGTGAGGACGCCGGTGGCTTCTGATGCCCTGGCTCATCCCTGACGAGCATCAGGAAGAGGTCGAGGCGGCGCGGGAGATCGTGTTGCGCCGCCTCGACCGCGCCCCCGCCTCCCGCGCGGCCCTGGCCGAGTTGCTGGAGCGCAAGGAGGTGGATCACCGCGTGGCGCAGGAGGTCCTCGACCGCCTCGAGGCCGCTGGCCTCATCGATGACGGCGCTTACGCCGCGACTCTTGCGCGCACCCGCTTCGCTGAGAAGGGCGCGGCCCGGCGGGCCATCGCCGCTGAGTTGCGGCGCAAGGGCCTGGGGGAGCGGGCGATCAGCGGGGCCTTGGCCCAGATCAGCGGCGACGACGAGGCCGGCGCCGCGCTCGCCCTGGCCCGCAAGAGGCTGCGCGCCACGCGCGGGCTCGATCCGGTGGTCCGTCGGCGGCGCGCCCTGGCGGCGCTGGGCCGCAAGGGCCACTCCCAGGCCGTGGCCCTGGATGCCTTCGAGCGAGCCCTGGCCGAGGAGGCCCGGGAGGGCCAGGGCCCCGACGGTCACTGAGCCGGTCGGCCGCCCAGCGCGGGCCGGCACGACCGCGCCGACCGGCGCCGTCCGCACCCACTGGCGCGGGCAGGACGCACCACTGGGAGGAAATGGCGCCACTCGGTGGGCAGGCCGTCGGCAGCCCCGGTGGCGCCCACGCCTATTCCTGAGCCGCCGCGGCCAGGGCGCTCCAGGCGGCCAGGCCGCAGGCTGTGAGCACGGGCGTCGCGCCCGCGGGGCCCATGCCTGGCGCCAGGGTGGAGGCGTGCTCGGCGATCATCTCCCACAGGTCGATGGCGTCCTCAGCCCCGCAGAACACCATCAGGCAGTCCGCCTCGCCCACGCGCTCTCGTGCCAGGATCACCGTGTGCCCACAGGCGGTGGCCCGCACGGCCGCCCCGTCGCGCAATCGCCGCAGGAGACCGGGGCCGCAGAGCACGTCGGGCCCGCAGTCCTCCCCGCCGGGGGCATTGTCCTCGGCCAGCAGGGCGGCGGGCATCCCCGCCCCGGACTCGACGACGCCGCGCATGACCTCCTCCGCTCGGGGCCCCGCTACGGCGATGAGCGCGATCGACTCCGTCGCGTCGATGATGCCCTCCCACCGCGGGATGGCGCCATGGGCCGTCCCTATGGCGCTGCGTCGGTCGGCGGCGCTCGTGACCACGAGGAACTCCTCGTCCCCCAGCCGGTAGATGGTGGCAGGAGCGGCGTCGGCCGCTAGCCGAGCCCGCAGGGCGCGGCCAACGGGGAGGGAGGAGGCCGGGCCGGCCGAAGCGGGGCCGTCGGGGTCGGCGCCGGTGAGCGCGGCATCGAGGGAGGCGCCCGCCGCGGGGCCCTGCGCCTTGAACGTGCCCAGGTGGGACAGGTCGAGGATGCCGGCGCAGCCCCGCAGCGCCTCCAGTTCGCCGTCGCCGGGGGCGTAGCGCAGCGGGACCTCCCAGCCGTCGCGGATGGTGAAGGTGGCGCCGAGCGCCTCGTGAATGCCGTGCAGGCAGACGCGCCGCGCCCTCGCCGCTGTTGCCATCGTCGTCCCCTCCTCGCCTCGCCCCCGGAGGTGCCTTTCCCCAATCGTAGTGGGCGCCGCGACGATCGCGGCCCCTGCCCACCCGGCCTGGGATCCGGGAGGGCAGGGGCCAACGCCATCGGGGAACGGTCGGGGGGCTGAGTGGGGCGTCGGCTCAGCCCTTCTCCTTCGAGGTCTTGAACAGGAGGTTCACCTGCTCGTTGTACTCGTTGAGGGTGGAGGCCGGCACGCGGTTGACGTAGACGTCCGCGACCCCCGGCTTGATGATCGCGTTCACGTCGGCGCCGAAGTACGTCAACGGGAAGTAGAACGTTCCGCCGTTGTCCTCCTCCAGGTAGCTGGTGAAGGGCTTGGTGGGCAGCCCGGTCTTCTCGAAGACCTCTACCGCCTTCTCAGTGGAGGCCGTGATCGCCGGGAAGACGATCCCGTAGGAGGCCACGATGTCCTGCGCCTCCTGGGTTCCCAGGAAGGCCACCCATTTCGAGGCGCCCTCGATGTTCTTCGAATTCTTGACGATCGAGTCGCCCAGGCCGTTCATGAGGGAGACGGACTTGCCGTTCGGCCCCACCGGGTGGGCGACAATGCCGACGTCGATCTCCATCTTGGCGTAGGTGTTGAACATCCAGGCGCCGGCGACGCATAGCGCGATCGAGCCGCTGGCGAGCTGCACATCGGTGCCGTTTCCCTTGGCGAACGTGCCGGCAGGGGCCATGTAGCCCTTGTCGATGAGCCCGAAGTACCAGTCGAGGGTGTCCTGGAACTGCTTCTCGTCGTAGCGGTAGCGGGTGCCCCAGGTCTCCTTATCCGTGTAGTGCCAATCACCGACGCTGCCTGTGAAGGGGCTCCACTGGGTCTGGCCGTCCGAGGAGCCCTCATCGGCGATGCCGGTGGCGTAGACGGCCACGTTCTTGGGGTCGAAGCCCGGCTCGTCGCCGCGCACGCCGTTCTTATCAATGGTCAGGCGGGCGAGGATCTTCTCGAAGCTGCCGCCGTCGGTGAGGTTCCAGGACCATCCCTCCAGGTCCTTCTCGCTCAGGCCGGCGTCGGCGAGCATGGCCTTGTTGTAGAAGACCGCCTCGGTGTCCCAGTCCTTGGGGCAGCCGTACTGGTGCCCGTCGTCGCCCTTCCACAGGTCGATGAGGCCGTCCTGGAAGGCCTGGGTCTCCACGCCGGACCACGCCGGCTGCTCATCGAGGGGGAGGAGGATGTCCAGATCCACGAACTGGGCGAACTTGGCGATGTGGTCGGTGAAGACGTCCGGGGCGGTGTCGGCGATGAAGCCCGCGGTGAGCTTCGTCCAGTAATCATCCCAACCGATCTGGGTGATGTTGACAGTAATGCCGGTCTTGGCCTTGAAGGCTTCGGCGCAGGCCTGGTAAGCGGGCAGCTGCGCGGAGTCCCACAGCCAGTACTCCACGGTGTTGGGGTCCGAGCCTCTCGATCCGGAGCAGGCTGCCAGGGTCATGGCGGCGGCCCCTGAGGCCAGGCCGCACAGGAGGGAGCGCCGCGAGAGCGCCGAGCGCAGGATGGGGAGAGAGGGGGTCGTCATCTGGTGCCTCACTTGATGCCTGTAAAGCCGATGGAGTTGACGATGCGCCGGGCGAAGGCCATGAACAGCAGCAGCATCGGGAGGGCCGCCACGAGCGTGGCCGCCATGAGGCCGGACCAGTCCGGGCCGGTCTGGGGCGCCTGGGACTTGAAGACCGCCAGCGCCACGGTGAGCACCCGGGAGGAGCCCGAGTAGGAGACCAGCAGCGGCCAGAAGTAGTCGTTCCAGGCCGTGATGTAGGTGAGAATCCCCAGCGTGGTGATGGGCGCTTTCGCCATGGGAAGGATGAGGGTGAGGAAGACCCTCGTCTTCGAGGCCCCGTCCAGGAGGGCCGCCTCCTCCAGCTCCCGGGGGATGTTCATGAAGAACTGGCGCAGGAAGAACACCGCGAAGGGCGTCATGAGCATCGTCGGCAGCGCCACGCCCAGGAGGGTGTCGATGAGGCGCAGCTGCTTCATGAGCACGAAGTTCGGAAGCAGGGTGAAGATCGAGGGCACCATGAGCGCGGCCAGGAAGATGGCGAAGACGGCATCGCGGCCCTTCCAGCGCAGGCGCGAGAAGGAGTAGGCGGCCATGGCAGAGAAGAACACCTGGCCCACCGTGACCAGCGTGGACACGATGATCGAGTTGCGCAGGTAGAGCCAGAAGTTGATCTCCGCGCCGGAGCCGCCGTCGGCGATCGCCGCCTCGGTGGACTGCATGCCGAAGACCCTGGCGAAAGCCCGGAAGTTGAGGTCCACGGGCAGGGGGTTGGCGGGATCTGCGTAGATGCCCGCGTTGGAGGACAGCGCGGTGCGCAGCACCCAGTAGAAGGGCAGGAGCGTGAAGGCCATGATGAGGGCCATGGCGGCCCAGGCGGCGACGCGACCTGCCGAGACGCGCTTCTCGGGGGCGCTGCGCCTCTTGGGGGCGCTGTCCGCCCCGGCCCTCCCGGATGCGGCTGAGGGGGTGGTGACAGTGGTGGTCATGGTCGGTTCCCTCTCAGTTCAGATCGGTCTCGCCCGCACGGGTCATGCGGTACTGCAGGGCGGTGATCGCCGCCAGGATGAGGAGCAGCCCGACGGCCATCGCGGAGGCGTAGCCGAACTGGAAGCGGCTGAACGCCATGTCGTACAGGTAGAACTGCAGCACGCGGCTGGCGTTGACCGGGCCGCCGGCGGTGGTCACGGAGACCGTGTCGAAGACCTGGAAGGAGCCGATCACCGTCATGATGAGGACCAAGGCGAGGATCGGGCGCAGCAGCGGCATGGTGATGCGCCAGAACATCGTCCACTCGCTGGCGCCGTCCACCTTGCCCGCCTCGTAGACGTCCCCGGGGATCGCCTGGAGGCCGGCGAAGATGAGCAGCGCCGTGTAGCCCACGTGCCGCCACACGTTGATGATGGCGATCGTGGGGATCGCCAGCGAGGAGGAGAAGAAGTCCACGCGGTCGCCGAGCACCGCCTCGATGACCTGGTTGGAGATGCCCAGCGTGTTGTCCAGCAGCCACAGCCACAGCATGGCGGCCACGACGTTCGACACGAGGTAGGGGGTCAGCACGATGGAGCGCACGAGCGTCGACTGGGTCAAGCGCTGCATGAGGACGGCGATGACGAGGGCCAGCACCGTCTGCAGGCCGATGTTGATGACCACGTACTCCAGGGTCACCCGAACCGCGTTCCAGAAGATCTTGTCCTGGACCATGCGGGAGTAGTTGGCCAGCCCGTTGAAGGAGGCCGGGGTCAGCAGGTTGTACTCGGTGAAGGACAGCCAGATGCCCCGCAGCAGTGGCCAGATGTAGAAGGCGAGGAGCCCGATGCCCGCGGGGGCGATGAAGGCCCATCCCAGGCGGGCGTCGCTGCGCGGCCTGGCGCGCAGTCGTGGGGCCGATGAGGCGATGGTGGTCATGGTTCCTTCCAGATCATCGTCGAAACGGATAGGGGGCAGGGGCGAGTCGGATGGAGGGGGCCGGGGACGACGACGGCGAGCAGGCCCTGCGCCCCAGCGCCGGCCGCTCGCGGGTCGGCGGGTCAGTCGACGGCGGTGGCGCGCACCAGCACGAGGTGGTCGGGGTGGAGGATCGGCAGGGCCAGGCCGGTCGTGGACAGGTACGAGCCCGGCAGGGTGACCGGCTCGTCCATCCACCTCGGGCGCAGGGACAGTTCGGGGTACGACGGCGCCGCGAGCTCGATCCGGTAGCGGCGCCCCGGGTCCAGGCCGGGCAGTGGCCGGGGGGCCGTCGGCCAGGAGATGGTCTGCCCCAGGCAGGCGATCTCGTAGACCGCCTCGGAGCCATCGGCGGACACCACGCCCTCGATCCGCAGGGCGTCGTCGTCGGCCAGGTCCGCGTGGACCGTCAGGCCCGAGTGCAGCAGGGGGCGCAGTTCCTTGTGCAGGGCGATGATCGAGGCCAGGCGCTCGCGGTCGTCGTCGTCGGCGCTGGTGAGGTCCCATTCGACGCCCATGTGCCCCCATAGGGCCGTGCCCGCGCGGAAGTCGAGGTCGAGGTCGCGGAGCGTCGTGTGCGCGCGGCCGTCGCCCACATGCGTGCCGACGAGCTCGGGGGGCAGCAGCAGCATGGTGCCGCGCTGGATGTCCTGGCGGTCATGGGCGTCGATGGAGTCCGAGGCCCACACCCGCTGGGCGCGCTCCATGATGCCCATGTCGATGCGGCCGCCGCCGCCGGCGCAGGATTCGATCTCCAGGTCCTCGAAGCGCTCGCGCAGGGCGTCGAGGAGGCGGTAGAGGGCGAGGGTCTGGTCGTGGACGGCCGCTCCGCCGCGCCGGCCGGCCGTGGGGGAGGCCGCCTCGTGGCCGACGGCCACGAGCGGGGAGTTGTGGTCCCACTTGATGTAGGCGATGGAGTAGCGCTCCACGAGGGCGCTGATCGACTCGAACAGGTAGTCCCAGGCGCCGGGGGCGCACAGGTCAAGGACGCGCTGGTTGCGGTGCTCGGGAGCGCCCCCCGCCCCGTCGGACAGGATCCAGTCCGGGTGGGCGCGGGCGAGCTCGGAGTCCACGTTGATCATCTCCGGCTCGAACCACAGCCCGAACTCCATGCCGAGCTCGTGGACGCGATCCACGAGAGGGCCCAGGCCCTCGGGCCAGGCCTCGGCCGAGACCCGCCAGTCGCCCAGGCCCGAGGTGTCGTCGCGGCGGGAGCCGAACCAGCCGTCGTCGAGGACGAAGCGCTCGATGCCCACGTCCGCGGCGAGCTCGGCCAGGCGCGTGAGCTTGTCGAGCCGGTGGTCGAAGTAGACGGCCTCCCAGGTGTTGAGCAGCACCGGCCGGGGGCGCTGAGGGTGGGAGGGCAGTGAGCGCAGGAAGGCGTGGGAGCGGTGCGCCAGCGCGTCCAGGCCCTCGCCCCAGGAGAAGACCGCCCACGGGGAGGTGTAGGACTCCCCCGGGGCCAGGATGACCTCACCGGGGGCGAGCAGCTCGCCGGCGCCGATGAGCGCCCTGCCCTGGGAGGGGCTCATGATGAGCGAGCGCGTGGAGCCCGACCAGGCCAGGTGGACGCCGTGGACCGTGCCCGCGCGCCAGCCGAAGCCGGCGCGTCCGGCGGCGAGCCAGGTGGTGGCGTCGTGCCCGGGCCGGCCCTCCCAGGACTCGCGCAGGTGCGTGCCCGCGGTGAGGCGGTGGCGCTGGAGGCGGCGCTCATTGATGTGGTGCCCGGACATGTCCAGGATCTCATTGGCGCCCTGGGGGAGGGGCAGCGCGGGAGTGATCTCGTCGACGACGAGGCCGCTGGCCAGCTCGAGGCGCCCGCCCGGCTCGTTGGTGACCGTGGCGCGCACGCGCACGAGCCCGGACTCCTCCAGGCGGATCTCGCTGACGATGCTCACCCCGTGCGCCTCATCGACGGCCGTCGAGACGACGATGGGGGTGGTGGGAGCGGCAGGCCCCTCCACGGCGGCCGGTGGTTCCTCGGCCCACCACTCGTGGTCGACCTGGGTGGGGTGGAAGGAGAAGGCGGTTCCGTCCACCCGGTGCAGGCCGATGGCGGGGCGGGCCGACCAGCCCAGGCTGGCGTGGGGGAGGATCGGCAGGTCGTTGCAGATCCAGGCGGAGTTCGCGCCGAGTGTGGTGGCTGACGCGCGGCCGGCGTCCTGGAGGGCGCTGCCGTCGAGGGGGCCGAGATCGGCCCCCCAGTGGCGCACCACGGGGAAGCGGTCCACGGGGGTGTCCAGAACAAGGGAGGTGCCGCCGGAGCGGAGGTGGAGGGTCATCGTCGTCCTTCCGGGCCCGAGGGGGCCTCCTGGCGGTCCGCGACGCCGCGAACCATTCCTTTCAAGATGAAAATAAATGGGTGGTGATGAGGTGTCAAGACCCTGCTCACATGGAGGGAGCCTCGGGCGCCGGGAGGGCGCAGGGGCGCCCGGAGGGTGGCGGGGCGCGCGTCCCGTGGGGGCGCCGGGCGCCGGTGTGGCAGGATTCCCCCGGCGGACGACGAGCGCATGGGGGAGGAGCGGGCATGGAGGCCACCGCTGCCGCGGGACCGGCATCGAGGGTGCTCCTGCGCTTGGCGGCCGCCGGTCCCCGGACCCGCACGGACCTGGCCGATCATCTCGGCCTGTCGGCGCCCACGCTCTCCCGCGCCGTGCGCCCGCTGATCGAGGACGGCCTGCTCCTAGAGGATGAGCCGTCCGCGCCGACCGCCGCTGAGGCCGGGCGCCCTGCCAAACGCCTGCGCCTCGCGCCCCGCGCCGCCGCGCTGCTCGGCATCAAGCTCACTGCCAAGGACCTTTACGCCCAGGTCATCGACCCGCTCGGCTCTCCGCTCGTCGAGGTTTCCGAGCCCCTGGCCGCGCGGGATCCGGACGGCGTCGTCGAGCAGATCGCAGGGCTCTCCCGGCGCATCGAGCGCTCCACCGGGATGGCGCTGTCCGGCATCGGGCTGTCGCTGGGGGCCAGCGTGGTGGATGGCGCCACCATCGCAGTCGCCCCCTTCCTGGGGTGGCGGGATGAGCCCATCGGGGAGCGGCTGCGGGAGGCCACCGGGCTCGACGCCATCGTGGCCAATGATGTGCGCGCCTTCACCCACGCCGAGGCCTGGTTCGGGCTCGGCCACGGCGTCGATCCCTTCGCCCTGCTCACCATCGGAGCGGGGATCGGCTGCGGCCTCGTCATCGGGGGGCGCACGATCGCCGGGGCTCACGGCGCCGCCGGCAGCATCGGCCATCTTCCCCTGCGTGAGGAGGGCCCGGCCTGCGAGATGGGCCACGTGGGCTGCGCCCGGGCGCTCGCGGCCGCGCCGGGCATTGCCCACCAGGCCTCGGAGGTGCTCGGGCACCATGTGTCCCCGGAGGAGATCGTCGGGCCCGCGGGGCTCACCGAACTCGCCCGCGATCCCCAGCTGGCGGGCGTCCTCGAGGCCGCCTCCGACGCCGCCGGGAGGATCGTCGGCTCGATCGTGGCCCTCGTCGATCCTGAGCTCGTCGTGGTCTCCGGGGAGTCGGTGGGGCTCGTTGAGGCGCACCGGCAGGTCTTCGACGCCGCCGTGGAGAGATCCCGCCACTGGTCCGCGCCGCCGCCGCGCATCCTCACCCGTTCCTTCTCCTTCGGCGAGTGGGCGCGTGGCGCCGCCGCTCTGGCCATCGAGCCGTGGACCCGCGCGGTCGAGGCCGGCCTGAGGGGCTCCAGCGCCTAGACTGCCTGGCGATGACTGCCACGATGACCACTCCGATGAGCGCCGCCGACGCGCGCGCCCCGCGCACCTACCACGTGCGCACTCTCGGCTGCCAGATGAACGTCCACGACTCCGAGCGCATGGCCGGGCTCCTCGAGGCCGCGGGCTACGTGAGCGCGGACGACGTCCCCGCCGCCGCGGCCCGCGCCACTGAGGCCGGCGACGGCGGCGCGGATGTTGTCATTGTCAACACCTGCTCTGTGCGGGAGAACGCCGCCACGCGCCTGTTCGGCAATCTCGGCCAACTGGCCGCCGTCAAGCGAGAGCGCCCCGGGATGCAGATCGCCGTCGCCGGGTGCCTCGCCCAGCAGATGGGACAGGGGATCGTGGACAGGGCGCCGTGGGTCGACGTCGTCTTCGGCACCCACAACCTCGACGCTCTGCCGGCCCTGCTCGAGCGCGCCCGCCACAACGCGGCGGCCGCCGTCGAGATCGAGGAGTCCCTCAAGGTCTTCCCCTCCACCCTGCCCACCCGCCGCGAGTCCGCCTACGCCGCCTGGGTCTCCATTGCCGTGGGCTGCAACAACACATGCACCTTCTGCATCGTGCCCTCCCTGCGCGGCAAGCAGCGCGACCGCCGACCCGGGGAGGTCCTGGCCGAGATCGAGGCGGTCGCGAACCAGGGCGCCATCGAGGTCACGCTGCTGGGCCAGAACGTCAACTCCTACGGGGTCGGCTTCGGGGACCGCGGCGCCTTCGCCAAGCTGCTGCGCGCCGCGGGGGGAGTTGAGGGCATCGAGCGGGTGCGCTTCACCAGCCCCCACCCGGCGGCCTTCACCGACGACGTCATCGAGGCCATGGCCTCCACCCCCGCCGTCATGCCCAGCCTCCACATGCCGCTGCAATCCGGATCCGACCGCGTCCTTCGCGCCATGCGCCGCTCCTACCGCTCCGAGCGGTTCCTCAGGATCCTTCAGCGCGTGCGCGCCGCCATGCCCGAGGCGGCCATCACCACCGACATCATCGTCGGCTTCCCCGGGGAGACGGAGGAGGACTTCCAGGCCACGCTCGACATCGTCGAGGAGGCCCGCTTCGCCTCCGCCTTCACCTTCGAGTACTCCCCGCGCCCCGGAACGCCCGCGGCGGACCTGGAGCCCGTGCCCGCCGAGGTGGTTAAGGACCGCTACCGCCGCCTGGACGAGCTCGTGCGGCGCATCACCCATGAGGAGAACATGGCCCAGGAGGGCCGGGTGATCGAGGTTCTCGTGGCCGAGGGCGAGGGGCGGCGCGACGCCGTCACCGCCCGCGTCTCGGGGCGCGCCGCGGACAACCGCCTCGTCCACGCCGCCCTGCCCGCCGGGCTGTCCGCTCACGACTACGCGCAGGGAGCGCCCCGGCCCGGGGATATGGTGACCGTACGTGTCACCCATGGCGCGCCCCACAACCTCATCGCCGACTCCGCCCTGTGCGGGCGGGCGCTGAGCGAGGCCGAGCGCGCTGCCGGGGAGGCCCGCTCCGCCGGGGATCGCGCCTGGTACGACGACGGGCCCGCCCTGTTCGAGGTGCGCCGTACCCGCGCCGGCGACGCCTGGGAGCGCCGCCAGGCCCAGACCCATGCCGCGCCGGAGTCTGACACCGCCCCGGTGAGCCTGGGACTGCCCACCCTGCGCGTGGGCGCGTCAGGACCCGCTCGCTGAGGAGGCGGCGGTCCAGATCGGGACGGGACCGCGAGGCCGTCTTCGTGGTCTCCGGATCCTTGCGGCCCCGGTGCCTGTGACAAGGGGCCACTCGTCCAGACCTAGGACGAACTCTTCCCCATTGCGGCCCCGGTACCTGTGGCAAGGGAGTCTCCTCAGGGGCCGTCGCTCGGAGACGAGCGCGAGGATCGCCGCGGCAATGATGATCGCCATGACGATCCTGCTCTGGGAGACGCGCTCATGGGGGCGTGCCGGGGCTCTCATGGCACGCGGATCAATCGCGTGCGCGCAGCCATAGCCTCGGCGAGCGAGGGAGCCGCACTGACCGGTGCGGATGGCGCCGACTGGTGCGGATGGCTCCGACTGGTGCGGGGAGGACGCACCGCTGGGTGCGGATGGCTCCGCTCGGGGTGGATGGCCCCGACTGGTGCGGGGAACACCGACTGGTGCGGGGAGGACGCACCGCTGGGTGCAGATGGCTCCGCTCGGGGTGGATGGCCCCGCTGGGTGTGGATGGCTCCGCTCGGGGTGGATGGCCCCGCTGGGTGCGGATGGCGCCGACTGGTGCGGGGAGGACGCACCGCCAGCCGCGGATACCCCCGCTGGCCGCTTGCGGCGCGACCGGCTGGTCAGGCGGTGAACAGCGAGCCGGGCAGGCCCCGGGAGACCTCCGCGCTCCCGTCAGCGCGCAGGACGGCGCACTCGAAGCGCAGGCCCGAGGCTGCCAGCTCCTCCGGGCGAGTGAGGAAAAGCGCGGTGGATAGGCCGTCCGCGGCAGCGCAGGTCTCGGCGATCGCCCAGGTCGCCGTCATCCGGGCCGCCGGCCTGCCGGTGAGGCCGTCGAGGATGTGATGCAGGCCGTCGCCCCACGCCCGGCGACTGGTCCCCGAGCCGGCCACCGCGCCGCGCGCGATCTCCACGGCGCCGACCACGCGGGTGCTATCGGCGGGATCCTCCAGCCCGATTCTCACCGGCTCGTCGGTATGGACGAGCACGTCCCCGCCAGCGTCGACGACGAAGTCCTCCACACCCGATTCCAGGAGCAGCGCCCCCACGAGGTCTGCGAGGAATCCCTTGCAGACCGCGCCCACATCCACCAGTGCGGGGCGCTTGAGGATGAGCGCGTCCCCCTCGTGATGGGCGAGCTCCCCCCACGTTCCCCGGCCCGGCGGGCCCAGGTTCGTCACCGACCCGGCGCGCACGGTGAAGGAGTAGGCGGGGTCGTAGCCGAGGGCGACCAGGTCAGCGCCCACCAGCGGATCGATCCGGCCCCCGGTGGCGGCGTGAAGGCGGTCGTACAGGTCCAGCATGGCCCCTGACCCCTCCGGCAGCTCCAGGCGGATCGGCCCGCCGCCGAGCCTCCCGTCCGCGGCTCGGCTGATGAGGGAGTCGGCGCGGAACCTCGACCACGTGCTCTCGAATCCCTCGACCAGCGATATGACGCCCTGGCGCGCTTGGTGGGGAAGTGGGTCACGGCTGCGGATCGACCACACGGAGCCCGTGGCCGAGAAGGCCCAGGCCCCGGGCCCCGTCATGCCCGGTCCGGGCCTCTCAGGGAGCTGCTCGGCGGACGATCGCGACATATCAGGCATCCTAGATGAATTGACCTTCGCTCGAAGGTGAGCCTACCCTGCGTGACGAAGGTCTAATTTGTGAAGAAACCATGCGCGAGGTCGGTCGACGGCCCCGGCGACGTCGAAGGATCTGCCTCATGCTCCTGCCCCCCGGCCCTCCCCATGGCAGCGCCATGCTCCTGCCCGCGCGTCATCGGGATGCTCCGAGCGCGGCTCCCGCCCGCCTGGTGGCCGCCCTGATCGCGGCACTGCTGATGCCCCTGCTGATCTCCTCGCTGACCTCCTCCCTCGCGCCGGCGGCCGCCGCCCCGGCCCGCGAGGCCACAGCCCCGACCGACTACTCGACCTGGTCCGAGGTCGCCGGCGCCGTGGGGGCGAAGATCGACTCCGCTCTGGCCGATTACTCCTCCGGCAACACCACCGGGGCGGCCGCCGACTTCCAGAGCGCGCTCAGCTTCGACTACGTGGCCTCCAATATCGGGGAGGTCATCTCGGCGCGCATCGGGCAGGACGCGGCCGCCGAGCACCAGAGCGCCTTCGCCACCCTGAAGAAGGACGCCCTGGTGAAGGGCAACGACGACTCCCTCGCCGCGGGCTCCGCCGCCCTCAAGGCCTCCATCGCACAGGCGGCGACGACTCTTGACGCGATGAGCGACCTCGCCGGCCCCCGTGACTACGCCGCCGCCAAGACGGCCACCATCCAGGCGCAGCGCGAGCAGATCCAGGCCAGCAAGAAGCAGGTCAACTCCGGGCGCGGCGAGCGCTCCTGGGCCGAGGTGGCCCAGGAGATGAGCGCCCTCATCCAGGAGGGCGTCTCCAAGGCCAGGGCGGGCGACGGCGAGGGCGGCGCCGAGAGGGTCAACAAGGCCTACTACGGCTACTACGAGAAGCTCGGCTTCGAGAAGACCGTGCTGACGGCGATCTCGGGGGATCGTGTCTCCAAGGTCGAGCACCAGTTCAAGGTGGTCCGCAAGACCATGCTCGCCGGCGAGGACCCGTCCGCCGCCGCGGCTGAGCTCACCTCCATGATCAGGGAGGACGCCGCGGCGCTCGACGGAGGGGCGGCGGCATCGGTCAACCCCGTCAAGGCCTTCTTCACCAGTTCCTTCGGCCAGGCGCTCCTCATCCTGCTGCGCGAGGGTCTTGAGGCCATCCTCGTCGTCGCCGCCATCATCGCCTATCTCCTCAAGGCTGGGATGAAGGACCGGGTCAAGCACATCTACGCCGGCATCGTGCTCGCCCTCATCGCCAGCGGGATCGTGGCGGTCCTGTTCAACCTCCTCTACGACTCCGCCTCCTCCCACCAGGAGATCCTTGAGGGCGTGGTCGCGCTGGTCGCCATGCTCATGCTGCTCGGGACATCCAACTGGATGCTCTCCAAATCCTCGGTGGCGTCTTGGAACGCCTACATCAAGGACCGCACCCGGGCCTCGGTCTCCAACGGCGGCTTCTGGGCCCTGGCCATGCTCTCCTTCCTCGCGGTCTTCCGCGAGGGGGCCGAGACCGTCCTCTTCTACCAGGCGCTGTTCGCCATCGATCCGTCCGGCTCAGCCTCCATCTGGCAGGGATTCGCCGTGGGGGCGGCCATCCTCGTCGTCGTCTTCCTCCTCATCCGCTACACCAGCGTGAGGATCCCGCTGCGCCCGTTCTTCGCCATCACGAGCGCGCTCATGGCCGTCCTCGTGGTCGTCTTCGCCGGAGGGGGCGTGCACGCCCTCATCGAGGGGGATGTCGTCCCCGCCACCTACCTGCCCGGCTGGCCCACCCACGACTTCCTCGGCCTCTACCCCTATCGGGAGACCCTCGCGGCTCAGGCGGTCATGGGCGGGGTCGTCATCGGCCTGGCGGTCGCATCCGTCATCAAGCGCCGACGCGAGGATCGGGCCAGAGTCGCCGCCGAGGGAGCGGATGGCGATGAGACCGCCAGCACCCCTTGAGGGGAGACCCTCCCATCATGCTCCCCGGGTGATGCCCGGGGCCACAGGGCGCCACCGGCGCCGAATCCCGCACCCTGAGAACATTAGGAGCATCCCATGCGCACCAAGACCGCACTGACCCGCCGCGGCGCGATCGCCGTCGCGGCCACCATCTCAATGGCAGGAGCCCTGGCGGCCTGCGGCTCCGACAAGGAGGCCGCCTCCTCGGGCTCGTCGGCGAAGTCCTCCGGCGGCGCGGCGTCCAAGGACGCGGCCTCCAAGGACGCGGCCGCGGACTCCGGAGCCGGTTTCGAGGAGTACCCGGTCGGCTCGGATAAGCAGATCGAGGAGCAGGCGAACGTCGCCGTCGTCTACTTCCAGCCCGTGGACATGAAGCCCGCCGGCATGGCCCTGGAGGCCGCCAAGGCCAACTTTCACCTTGAGGCCGACATCTCCGCCCTGGAGTCCAACACCCTGGGCTACGGCTCCGGCGACTTCATCCCGGGCCTGACCGTCGACTACGAGATCACGGACAAGGCGACGGGCGCCGTGGCCAACAACGGCCAGGCCAAGGGCACCTTCATGCAGATGAACGCCTCGGACGGCCCTCACTACGGCGCCAACATCGCCCTGCCCGACGCCGGGCAGTACGTCCTCAAGCTCACCGTCCACAGCCCCGCCGAGAACGGCTGGGTCCTCCACTCCGACCCCGAGACCGGCGTCAAGGGCGACTTCTGGACGGTCCCCGCCGAGCTCAGCTGGGACTGGGACTACACCCCCATGGAGTGGTGAGGGCCGTGGCCGGGTAGCGGGGGAGTCGCGCGCGGGGGAGTCTCGGCGCGCGTCAGTCAGGCACCTCCTGGCGCGCGCCGCCCCTCCCGCCCCTCCGCCCCCGGGCCCCACCCATACACCGCCCTCTTCCGCGCAACGATCGAAGGATCCCCCATGCTCGAGCGCTTCGCCGCCGTCGTCGGCGGGATGACCCTGCCGTTCCTGCTCTACGCCGCGCTCGCCGTCGTCCTCGTCCCGCCGCGCCCCGAGGGGTGGCCCCTGACTAGCCGGGCCCGCCTGGGCGCCTCCGCGCTCGGCCTGGGCGCCGGAATCGTCTTCGCCTGGCTGCGGGCCTCGGCGGCGATCACCTCGCGCACGGCCGTCAACATCCCCGCCGTGGCCGCCACCGTCATCGCCGATGGGATCCTGCTCATCGTCCTGGCGGCCCTCGTCATCCGCCCCCGATGGGGGCATGGCGGATGGACGGCCGTGGTGGCCAACGCCTCCGCCTGCGCCGTCCTCGCCCTGGCCTTCTTCCGCGCCGTCCCCGAGATGATCCTCCAGCTCACCGCCTTCATCAAGCCGGGGGAGGAGGTCCTCTCCTCGCAGATGCTGCTGCGGATCCTCGGCTTCTCCGTCGGCTGGGCGGCGGTGGGAGTCCTGGCCTTCATCTACTACAGGGCCGCCCGCCGCGCCCCCGTCCCCCTGGCCCGGACCGCCGTCCTCGTCCTCGTCGCCATCGTCGCCCTCCTCCACACGACCACCCTGGCGCGCATGCTCCACTCCACCAGGCGCGCCAGGCTCAGCGGCAAGGCCTTCCGGGCGATGATCTGGGTGACGAACAACGACGAGGGCGTTATCCTCATCGCCGCCGCCACGGTGCTGCTCATCCCCATGATCGTCGCCTTCCTGGTGACCCTGCGCAGGATCCCCGAGCAGGGCAACCCGGCCCTGCGCCGCCGGGAGATCGCGGGGCGGCGCCGCACCAGGCGCTGGGTGATCGCCTCCGGGGCGGGGCTGGCCGCCCTCGTGGCCACCCGGACCGTCCTGGTCAGGATCATCAACGAGGTTCCGACGCTCTCCGATCCCGAGCCCTACACCGTCAGCGAGGGCACGGCCCGCATCGACCTCGCCAAGATCGCGGATGGCCACCTCCACCGCTACGCCTACACCGCGGCCAAGGGCACCGAGGTCCGATTCCTCGTGATCCTCAAGAACGGCGGCTCCTACGGCGTGGGCCTGGACGCCTGCATCTCCTGCGGACCGGCCGGGTACTACGAGAAGGACGGCAAGGTGATCTGCAAGCGCTGCGATGTGGCCATCAACCCCGCGACCATCGGCTTCAAGGGAGGGTGCAACCCCATCCCGATCGACTTCACCGTCGACGGCGGTTCTCTCACCATCACCACTGATGCCCTTGAGGCCTCCGCCGAGGTCTTCGCATGAGGCCGTCGCCCGACGCCCTCGATGCCCCCGCCACCGCCATCCGGGAAGGAATGGGCTGATGCTCCTCATGCGCATCATCCACCGCTCGTTCACGCGCCAGCCCCTCAGGCGCGGCCTCATCGCCCTGACCGTGGCGCTGTCGACCGCGATCAGCGTGGCGATGCTCGGCGTCGTCCTCGACGTCGGGGACAAGCTGAACGCCGAGCTGACCGCCTACGGGTCGAACATCGTCGTGGCCCCCAAGGCCGATGCCGTCGTGTCCAGCCTCTATGAGACCTCGGGGGAGCAAGAGGCCACCTCCTACCTGCGTGAGGACGAGCTGCCCAAGATCAAGACGGTCTTCTGGGCTTACAACATCGTCGACTTCGCCCCGCTGCTCAACAGCCGCGCCCAGGTCTCGGCCAGCGGCTCCGGCGCCTCCAGCTCCATGACCGTGACGGGCACCTGGTTCAACAAGGAACTCGCCCTGCCCACCGGCGAGAGCACCGAGGCGGGATTGACCACCATGCGCTCGTGGTGGAAGCTCACTGGCTCCTGGCCCCGCGACGACGCCGACGAGGCGATCATCGGCGCCACGGCGGCCTCCGAGCTCGGGGTGTCCACCGGCGACACCCTCACCCTCACCACGGCGACGGGGAGCCGCGACCTCACCATCACCGGCGTCTACACCTCCGGCGATGCCGACGACTCGCGCATCCACGCCCCCCTCGATCTCGTCCAGGGGCTCAGCGGGCATGAGGGGCAGGTCGCTAAGATCGAGGTCAAGGCCCTGACCACCCCCGAGAACGAGCTCAGCCGCAAGGCCGCGGCCAATCCCAAGCTGCTGTCCCCCGCGGACTGGGAGACCTGGTACTGCACCGCCTACCCCTCCTCGATCGCCTACCAGATCAGCGAGGTCATCACCGGTTCCGTGGCCAAGCAGGTCCGGCAGGTCGCCGCCGTCGAGGGCAACGTCCTGCAGAAGACGCAGGCCCTCATGATCCTCATGACCGTCCTCAGCCTGGTGGCGGCCGCGCTCGCCACCGCCTCCCTGACCACCGCCTCCCTGGTGGAGCGCACTGGTGAGTTCGCCCTCCTCAAGGCCATCGGGGCCTCATCGGCCTCGGTGAACAGACTGATACTGGGGGAGACCGCCGTCGTGGGGGTCATCGGCCTGCTCGCGGGCAGCGCCCTGGGAACGGGGCTGGCGCAGATCATCGGGAAGGTCGTCTTCGACTCGGGGATCACCATGCGCCCCATGGTGTTCGTCATCGTCGCGGTGCTCGTCGCGCTCGTGCTCGTCGCCGCCACCGCCTCCTCGATGCGGGCGATCCTGCGGATACAGCCCGCCACGGCCCTGCACAGGAGATGAGCCCGATGACCGCGACTCCCACGACGCCCGCGCCCTCCCCGAGCCCGGCGCGATCCGGGACCGATCGCCGTGCCCCGAGGCGCATGACGAACCGGAGGATGTTCGCCACGATGCTCATCGGCGCCATGGCGCGCCGGCGCTCGCGCGCGCTCACGGCGATCCTGTCTTCCGCCGTCGGCGCGGCGACCCTGTTCTGCCTGGCCGCCATCTGCCTGGCGGTCCCGGCCCAGGTCAGCGCGCAGATCCGCCAGTTCGGGGCCAATCTCATCGTCGTGCCCATCTCCGAGAAGGGGGCGGCCCACAGGGTCTCGGACGCCGATGCGCGGGCGATCACCGCCGCGGCGGCCCGGGCCAGCGGGACCCCCGAGTCCGCGCTGCGCACGGCCGCCTACCGCTATGAGACGGTGCGCATCAACAAGTCGCCGCATCTCGCCGCCGGCATCGACGTCGACGCCGTGCGCGCGCTCAACGGCCACTGGGAGATCCAGGGGGAGTGGCCCACCGCGGGCAGGGTCCTGGTCGGCAAGGACATCGCCGACTCGGCGGGGTTGTCGGTCGGCTCGGTCCTGACCGTCGACTACCTGTCCAGCGACAGCCTCTCCCTGACGGGAGGCGCGGCCCCGAGCGCCCCCGCCCCGCACTCGGCCCACGGCTCTCATGCCCCCGCCCCGCACTCGACCCACGGCTCTCATGCCCACGGCTCCCACGCCGATGGCTCGCATGCCCACGGCTCCCATTCCCAGGCCTCCTCCGGGGTTTCCAGGGAGTGGCGCGTGGCCGGGATCGTCGACACCGGTGGCGAGGAGGATGACATCATCTATGCCACCAGCGCCGACATCGACGATCTCACCGGCCAGTCCAAGCCCGGCTACGACGTCGTCGAGATGTCCGTGAGCACCGACTCCACGGATATGTCCACGATCGCCGACTCGATCCAGGCCAGCGCCGACGGCGTCCGCGCCCAGCCGGTGGCCAAGATGACCGCGGGCACCGCCCGCATCATCACCATGCTCGACACCCTGTTCTGGGTGGTCTGCCTCATCGTGCTCGCCCTGACCCTCATGGGGGTCTCCACCACCATGACCGTCATCGTCGCGGAGCGGCGCAACGAGATCGGCCTGCGCAAGGCCCTGGGGGCCACGGGGCGCGCCATCTCGATGGAGTTCTACTCCGAGGCCGCCATCCTCGGGCTCATCGGCGGCGCGCTCGGGATGGCGGCCGGCCATGGCCTGGCCCAGGCCGTGAGCACCAGCGTCTTCGACGCCCCGATCCCGTTCTCCTGGTGGCTGGCCTCCCTGTGCGTCGCCCTCACGGCGCTCGTGGCCATCATCGCCTCCATCGCCCCGGTGCGCAGCGCCTCGCGCATCGATCCCGCCGTCGTCCTGAGAGAGGAATGACATGCTGCTCACGCTCTCGAACGTCTACAAGACCTACGGGGACCTCCACGCCCTGGAGGACCTCAGCCTCACCGTTGAGCGGGGGGAGTGGCTCTCGATCGTCGGCTCATCGGGCTCGGGCAAGACCACGCTCATGAACATCATCGGCTGCATGGACACCCCCACCCGGGGCGCGGTCACCCTCGATGGGCGCGAGCTCGGCCGCCTGAGCGCCTCCCAGCTCACCGACATCCGCAAGAACGTGATCGGGCTGGTCTTCCAGCAGTTCCACCTCATCCCGCACCTGACCGCCATCGAGAACGTCATGGTGGCGCAGTACTACCACTCCATGACCGATGAGAAGGAGGCCATGGCGGCGCTCGACGGCGTGGGCCTGGCCGATCGCGCCAAGCACCTGCCCTCCCAGCTCTCCGGCGGCGAGCAGCAGCGCGTGTGCATCGCGCGGGCCCTCATCAACCACCCCGAGATCGTGCTGGCCGATGAGCCCACCGGGAACCTCGACGAGGCCAACGAGCAACTGGTGCTCGACATCTTCGCCCGCCTCCACGCCGAGGGCACCACGCTCATCGTCGTCACCCATGATGCCCATGTCGCCTCCTGCGGCCAGCGACAGATCCTGCTCAACCACGGGCGCCTCGTGGGGGAGAGGATCAACGCCGACGGAGCACGCAGCGGCCGTAGGGCATCGGACATGCTGGACTTCGCCTCCGACGGCGCCGAGCGCCATGATGGGGAGGATCATGATGGCACCGGCCAGCACGACCGCGACCAGGAGGGTGAGGACGAATGATGAGCGCGCGCGCACGGGGGGACGACGGGAGCGGCGGGGGCGCCCGCGGCGGGAGCGCCGGAGCGGCCCGGAGGGCGCTGTCCCTGACCGGCGCCGCCATGGCGGCGCTCTCCCTGGCCGCCTGCGGCGGCAATGACACCGCCCCGGGCCAGGGCGAGTACGCCGGCCGGGCCCAGGGGGCGGGGCAGGGGCCCATGGCCCGGACGGGGGCGCCGACGAGCGCCTCCGCCCCGCCGGCCTCCCCCACGGCCGGCCCCTACGCGGACGGCTCCTACCGGGACACCCAGGCCTACAGGGGCGTGGATGAGCTGCCCGCCGATGAGTCCATCGACGTCTCCGTGACCCTGAGCGACGGCGCGATCACGGATGTCACGGTCACCGGGCACGCAGGCAACGCCACCTCGGAGAATTTCATCCGGGGCTTCACCTCCAGGATCAAGGGCGCCGTCGTCGGCAAGAGCATCGAGCAGGCGCATGTGACCGCGCTTGCCGGGGCCTCCAAGACCTCCGCCGCCTTCAACGCGGCGATCGACGCCATCGCGGAGCAGGCCCGTGGCTAGCCTTCTGCCGACGGCGGATCGCCCCGCGCCCGGGTTACCCCGCGCCGTGGTGGGGCGGCTAGGCTGGTGCCATGCCCTCTGACTCGGACCCCCGCACGGACACCACCGTCGTCGCGGCGCCGACGCCGGTGAGCGCCGAGCGCATCCTGGAGGCCGCCCACCGGCTGGGCCTGAGGTACTTCGTCGACGACGAGGGCGACGTCGGCATCCCTTGGCGCTGCGTCGTCGTCCACGTCATCTTCCAGGACACGCGCGCCGTCCAACTGCGCGGCACCTGGCACCGCATCGCCGACACCGAGCACCTCGCCGCCCTGCGCTCCCTCGTTGAGGACTGGAACGCCACCCGCATCGGCCCCAAGGCCTTCCTGACCGTGGGTGACGGGGGGATCGTCCGCCTCCACGGCGAGATCACCTACCCGCTGGACGCCGGCATGACCGACGCCCAGATCGATGACTTCGTCTTCACGGGATGCCGCCTCATCGTCGCCCTCGTGCGTGAGGCCGAGGAGGTCTTCCCAGACCCCCTGCGCGGGAGCCTCGAGCCGTGAGCGAGGCCCCTCGGCGGCGCACGCGCCTTGAGCGCCTGGCCGGCTTCATCGCCCGATCGATGGGCAAGGGCTGGGACCGGCGGGCCGGCGCCGCGCGCTCCGCGGGGGACTCCTCGCCCGGGCCCTCGCCATCCTCCGCGCGATCCGCCCCATCGGCGGGATCAGCCCCGGGGGGACCCTCATCCGACTCGGTTGACCCCGTCGACTCGGCGGACTCAGCGGACCCCTTTGGCCGCCCCAACCGCGCCCGCCCCCTTGGGAGCCCCCGGCGACATGGCTCGGAGAACGTCAGCGCGGGCCCAGGTGGCGCGCCCCGCACCCGCAGCGGGGCCCGGGGCGCGCGGGGCTCCGCGCAGCCCGCCGACGAGCAGGTCACCTCGCGCCTGACCCTGGAGCGCATCGAGTCCATGCTCGCTTCGGAGATGTCCTATCGGATCCGCCGCGAGGAGGATCAGGGCCACGCCACCCTCATGGGCAACTGGGACGGCTTCCCCTTCATCATCGAGATCCCCGCCGAGCACGACGGCTGGCTCCTCATCTCCGGGGACTGGGCCGAGCCCGGCCCCGAGGGGCAGCGCGACGAGCTCGCATCCGCCGTCAACGACTGGAACCGCGACCGCTACTTCCCGACCGTCGCCATCGTCGACGGCCCCGAGGGCCCCTTCATCCGCGCCATCTACATCACCGACCTGCGCGCGGGCATCACCGACGACCAGCTGCGCCTCCACCTCGACACCGCCCTGGCCTCCTGCACGCAGGCGCTGCGCGCCATCGCCCCTCTCCTGCCCGAGCTGTGAGGCCCACCGTGGCACTCACGCGCATCGCCGTCGTCGGCCCGACGGCGACCGGCAAGTCAGAGCTCGCCCTCGACCTGGCCGACGCCCTCGGCGGCGGGCCCGCCAGCAGCGAGATCCTGGGGGCCGACGCCTCCCAGCTCTACCGGGGCATGGACGTGGGCACCGCCAAGCTCCCGCTGGCCGAGCGCCGCGGCTACCCCCACCATCAGATCGACGTCCTCGACGTCGCCCAGGAGGCCTCCGTCGCCGCCTACCAGCGGCACGCCCGCGCCGATCTCGCCGCCATCGAGGCCCGCGGCGGGCGGGCCCTCATCGTCGGCGGCTCGGGCCTCTACGTCCGCGCCGTCACCGACGCCCTCGACTTCCCCGGCACCGACCCGACCGTGCGCGCGAGCCTGGAGGAGCGCGCCCGCGCCGAAGGCGCCCGCGCCCTGTGGGAGGAGTTGGCCGGCGCCGACCCCCTGTCCACCCAGCGCATCGATGAGGGTGATACCCGTCGCATCGTGCGCGCGCTGGAGGTCCTAGCCGTCACCGGCCGCCCCTTCTCGGCCACCCTGCCCCGCTACGAGGACGTCGCCCCGACCGTCCACCTGGCCCTGCGCCCGCCGCGCGAGGCCCTGAGCGCCCGCATCAACGCCCGCGCCGCCGCCATGTTCCGCCCCGTGGCGGGCCCGGGCATCATCGAGGAGACCCGCGGGCTCATTAGCGCCGGGCTTCGCGAGGGGCCGACGGCGAGGCGCGCCATCGGCTACGCCCAGGCCCTGGCCGTCATCGACGGGGGGATCAGCGTCGAGGAGGCCGTCGCCGCCACGGCCGCCGACACCCGCCGACTCGCGAGCCGCCAGCTCAAGTGGTTCCGCCGAGACCCGCGCATCCACTGGATCGACATGCGCCTCACCCCTGATGGGGCGGTGCCCGACGGCGAGCGGCAGCGGGTTCTCGACGTCGCGCTGGGGCTGGTCGGGGCCGCGGATTCCGGGCAGCCCCAGCCCGTCGCATAGGGTGGGCGCATGACCACCTCGACGCGCAACGGCCTGGCGGGCCACGAGCTCATCAAGGGGCGCGCGGCGGGCGACGACCTCCTCATGCTCGTCGATCCCGACTGCGATGTCCCTCTCACTGCCGCGGACATCGCCGCTGTGTGCGACCGGCGCGGCGGCATCGGCGCCAGCGGGCTCGTGCGCGTCGTGCGCACGGCGAGCCTGCCTGGGGCCGAGCGCTTCGCCGAGGCCGTGCCCGAGGCGGAGTGGTTCATGGACCACTACAGCGCCGATGGGGCCGTCGCCGGGGCATCCCCCAGCGCCGCGCTCCTGCTCGCCCAGACCCTCATCGCCGAGTCCCTGGCCGTGATCCTCGAGGGCGCATCGGTGACCATCGGGACGCGCGGGGGCGCTCGCACCGCCACCAGGATCGGAGACCTGTGGGCCGTGGACATGGGGCCCGCGCGCCTGCCCTCCCGCCCCGAGCCCCCCGCCGGCCCCGCCGGGGCGGACGAGGACTGGCCCGGTTGGGATACCGCCGTCGTCATCCCGGGGATCGACGGCCCCCGCGCGGGCCTGAGCGTCACCATGACGGGTGCCGCGGCTACCCACATCGTCATCGCCCTGGCCGACGAGGCCGAGCTCGACGCGGCGAGCCCCGAGGGGGCCATCGGCCCCGGCGGGGCCGTGCGCTACGAGCCCGAGCCGTCCGCGCCGGTGGCCCTGGACGCCGTGGTCCCCCTGGGCGAGGAGGCCGACCCCGCCACTGGGGAGCCGATCGGCGTGGCCCGCCTGAGGGCCCTGGGCCGCTCGGAGGGGGACGCCCCCTCCACCGCGATGAGCTGCTGCGCCGTCGCCGCCGCCCTCCACGAGTGGGAGGGCGAGGGCGCCCCCGAGTCCTACCGCCTGCTCGTCCCCGGCGGGGAGGTCGGGGCCCACGTGGGCGCAGCCCCGGGGGGAAGCATCATCCTCACCGGCCTGGCCAGCCTCATCGCGCGGGTGGTGGTCCTATGATCGGCCACGACCTGCGCCAGGTCGCCACGACCGGCCTCATGCTCTTCGCCCTGTTCTTCGGGGCGGGCAACCTCATCTTCCCGCCCTCCCTGGGCGCCTCCAGCGGGGACGCGGTGGGCGTCGTCGTCATCGGCTTCATCGCCACCGGGGTCATCCTGCCGCTCCTGGGCGTCATCGCCGTGTCCACCTCCGGGGAGGGGATCCTCGGCCTGGCCCGAAGGGTCGGGCCCCGCTTCGGGCGCGTCCTCCCGCTCGTCGTCTACCTGTCCATCGGCCCGCTCTACGCCATCCCCAGGACCGCGATCGTCTCCTACGAGCTCGCCACGAGGCCGCTCCTGGAGCTCGCCGGGATGCCCACCGGCCCCGTGGCCCTGGCCCTCCACGCCGTCGGATTCTTCGCCGTCGCGCTCGCCCTGTCCCTGCGGCCCTCGCGCCTGGCCGACCGCATCGGCAAGTTCCTGACGCCCGCGCTCCTCATCCTCATCGCGGTGCTGTGCGCCGCCGCCATCATGGCGGGCCCGGTGATCGATCGACCCGCCACCGGCGCCTACACCACCGCGCCGCTGGCCGCCGGGCTCACCCAGGGCTACCTCACCATGGACGCGCTGGCGGCCACCGTCTTCGGGATCGTCGTCATCACCACCCTGCGCGCCCAGGGGCTGAGCACCGACAGGCAGATCCTGTGGGGCACCAGTGGCGCCGGGGTCATCGCCGCGATCTGCCTGGCGGCCGTCTACGGCAGCCTGGCGCTGCTGGGCATGCACGCCGACGGGGATCCCGCCGACGGCACCTCGCTCCTGCGCGCCGCCGCCGCCGACTCCCTCGGGCCCACGGGCACGGTGGTCTTCGCCCTCGTCGTGGTCCTCGCCTGCCTCTCCACCGCCATCGGGCTCATCTCCTCCTGGGCCGGCTACGCCAACACCGCCTGGCCTCGGATCGATTTCCGCGCCCAGGCCATCGGCTGCTCCGCCGTCGCCCTGGCGCTGACCAACCTGGGCTTGAGCGCCATGATCGTCATCATCTCGCCGGTCACGCTCCTGCTCTACCCCATCGTCATCACCCTCATCGTCGTCACGCTCATCGACAGCGCCGCCCCGGGCCATCTGCACTGGACGTATCGGGTGCCCGTGAGCCTGGCCGCCGTCCTCGGCGCCGTCTCCGCCGCTGCGGAGACCGGCTGGTCGGCGCCCTCCGACCTCCTCGCGCGCACCGGAGCCTGGGACAACTCGATCGGGTGGGTCCTGCCGGTGGTCATCGTCATCGCGCTCTCGATCGGCGTGGATGTCGCCACCGGCCGGTGGAGCCGCCCCGCCAGCGACACCAGCGACGTGCCCGACGAGGTCCGGAGGGCCATCGCCTCGCAGTACTGAGCCCCGGGTCCTAGGGTGGGCTGGTGACACCCAGCGCCAGCGACTCCCCCCACCCCGCCGCTCCCGCGGCCAGTGGGTCGGGGCCGATGGACCGCCAGCAGAAGGAGATCCTCTCCGTCCTGCTCATCGCTGCCTTCATGTCCCTCCTGGCCGTCTCCTCGGTCAACGTGGTCCTGCACGCCATCGAGACGAGCCTGCGCGCCTCCACCTCCGCGCTCCAGTGGGTGGTCTCCGGATACGCCCTCGTCTTCGGGATCCTGCTCGTGGCCGCGGGGCGCGCCGGGGACGTGGTGGGCCGGGGCCGCCTGCTCGTGGCGGGCCTGGCGGTCTTCGGCACCGGCGCCCTCCTCTGTGGCCTGGCGCCCTCCCTCCTCGCCCTCAACCTGGCGCGCCTGCTCATGGGCGTGGGCTCGGGCTTGCTGAGCCCCCAGGTCACCGGGATGATCCAGCAGTACTTCGTAGGCGAGCGGCGCGGGCGCGCCTTCGGGATGTTCGGTGGGATGGTGGGCGTGTCCGTCGCCGTGGGGCCGGCCATGTCCGGCGCGCTCATCGGGGCGCTCGGCCCCGAGGCCGGGTGGCGCGCCTCCTTCCTCGTCAACGTGCCCGTCGCGCTCATCGGCGTGGTCGTCGCGCTGAGGGTCCTGCCCGCCTCCGCCTGGGCCCCCTCCACCACCACCGCCGCTCCCGGCCCCCGGCGCTCCGGCGCCTCCGTGAGCACCAGACGGCCCCGCGCCGACTTCGACCCCGTGGGGATGATGCTCCTGGGCCTGGCGACCCTCCTCGTCATGCTCCCCTTCGTTGAGCGCTCCGACTCACCGGTGGGCGCCTGGATCTGGGGGAGCCTCGGCATCGGGCTGGCCCTGGGAGCCGGCTGGCTCGTCTGGGAGCGCCGCTACGCGATGCGCGGGCGTCAGCCCATGGTCCACCTGGGGCTCTTCCGCACGCGCTCCTTCGCCGTCGGCACCTTGCTCATCGGCGCCTACTTCACCTCAGTGGCGGGGATCTGGCTCATCATCGCCCAGTACGTCCAGCAGGGCCTGGGCTCCTCCGCCCTCGCGGCGGGCCTGGTGGGCCTGCCCTCCGCCCTGGCCGGGGCCATCTGCGCCCCGATCGCTGGGCGGCACGCGCTGCGCGTGGGGCGCCCCATGGTGCTCATCGGACTGACGCTCGTCATCGCGAGCCTCCTGGCCACGATGCTCGTCGTCCGCCTCCACGCCACCCGTGGCCTGCCGTTCTGGTGGGCGGGCCTCACCCTCATCCTTCACGGCGCCGGGCAGGCGATGGTGGTTTCGCCCAACCAGACGCTCTCCCTCGCCGAGGTGCCCCTCCACTACGCCGGGGCGGCCGGTGGCATTCTCCAGACCAGCCAGCGCATCGGCACCTCGGTGGGGATCGCCGCGCTGACCGGCATCGCGTTGACGACGGCGGGCCGCCAGGGCTGGGACCAGGGCTTCCTCATAGGCCTGGGCGCGAGCGCCGCGATCTGCCTGATGGCGCTCGCCCTGGCGGTCCTCGACCTGCGCGCCGGGGCCGGGCGGCGCGGGGGCGGCGCGGACGGCGGAACTCTCAGCGGCTGACGCGCAGGACCCGGAATCCCTTGGCCGAGGCCTCGCGCGCCACCGCCCAGCCCTGGGACGCGAGCCAGGCGGCCAGCGAGTCCGCCCCCAGGTTCTTGCCGACGACGAGCCAGGCCTCGCCGTCGTCGGCCAGGAGCGGTAACCAGTCCGTCAGCAGCGCGTGCAGCGCCTCCTTGCCGATCCGCACCGGGGGGTTGGACCAGATGAGGTCTAGGCGCCGCCCGGAGGCGCGCAACTCGGTGAGGAGCGCGCCGGCCGGGGCGGCGCGCACGCCCACCAGCCCGGCGGCCTCCGCGTTGCGCGCCGTGAGGTCCACGGCGCGCTCGTTGGTGTCGGCGGCCAGGACCTCCGCGGCCGGGGAGGCCGAGCCCAGGGCCAGAGCGATCGGGCCCCAGCCGCAGCCCAGGTCCAGGAAGCGGCCGGTCTCGGGCGGATCGGGCACGTGGTCCAGCAGCACCCGCGTGCCCTTGTCCAGGCGGTCCGCGCTGAAGACGCCGGAGGCCGTGGTCACCTCCACCTCGCGGCCCCGGATCGTGAACCTGTGGCGGCGCTCAGCGGCCCGGGCGGCCGGGGAGGCGGTGAAGTAATGCTGGTCGCTCACGCCACCCAGGCTACCCGCTGCCGAGGAGGCCGGGCGGGCCCGGGGCCGGTCCCGCTCAATCTATGCGCCGCGCGAGCAGGGGAGTGGCGGCCAGCCCTACCACGAGCACGATGAGCACGGGGACGAGCAGGCGCGCCTCGACTCCGGCCGTTGTCGGGGCCACGGCGGCGGTGACGAGCGTGGCCAGGGCGGCGGCCCCTGCCGAGCCCGCCACGGCGGCGGAGGTGGCGGCGCGCGCCTGGCTGATGCCGTCATCGATCTCGGGCGCGGTGATGACCCGCAGCCACGCGTCCTGGTTCGTCAGCCCCATCCCGGCCCCGAGGACCCCGAAACCCGCGTGCAGGCACCACCAGGGGGCGGCGCCGGCCAGGGCCACGATCATGAGCGCGCCCCCGGAGGCGAAGGCGATCCCCGCCAGGGCCGCGCGCCGCCGCAGGAGCCGGGGATCGCGGGCGGGGCGCGCCCCGCAGCGCATCGCGATCACCGACCAGCACACGCCCGCCGTCGTCAGCGCCCAGCCGATCGCGCCCGGGCCCAGCCCCAGCACGTCATGGGCGGCCGGCGCCACCACCAGGTCGATCGTGAAGTAGAGGGAGCACAGCCACGCCAGGGTCCCGACGGCGGCCCTGCGCCCGCGCTCCAGCCGCAGGGAGCCCGCGGGGAAGACACGCGCGCAAGCCCCCACCACGAGGACCATCCCGAGGCCCGCCATCGGCCAGAACCAGGGGCTCGCCGCCCGGGCCGCGCCGATGACGCCGACCCCGCCCGCCATCGCCAGTGCGGGGATCCACGGCGCGCCGTCGTCCCCGCGCAAGCGCAGGTCCGCCGCCTCGTGCGCCATCGCCGCCCGCGCCGCCACGAGGACGGGCAGGTAGCCCACGAGCGCCCAGCGCCACCCGGCGGCGGCGCTCAGGGCCGCGGCGTAGGCGGGCCCGATGAGGGAGGAGACCACCCACATCGCCGATCCCGCCGCCGCGTACAGGCGCCGCCAGGCATCGGGCAACCCAGCCACGAGCACCCCCATCGACACGGTGGCGAGGGCCCCCGCCGCCAGGCCGCGCAGCACCTCGCCCAGGATGTACACCCAGATGGTGGGCGCGAGCGCGCCGATGACCGCGCCCGCCGTGAGCAGCGCGGTCAGAGCCGTCATGAGGGCGCCGGCGCGCCAGCGCTCCAGCATCGCGCCGCCCAGGGGCATCGTGAGGAACGCGGGCACCTGGGCGGCCGCCGTGACCAGGCCGTAGGAGTCGCGGGCGTCGAGGTCGGTGGCCAGCAGCGGCAGGACCGTCTGGTTGATGTAGGTCTGCATCCCCGCCAGGAGCTCGACGACGAGCATCGCCATCGCCAGATGGCCCAGCCTCGTGGTCAGCAGGGCGCGCGGTGATGGTGGCGGCGCGGGGGCCCGCGTCGTCGGCGATGGGCTCACGCGCCGAGACTAGCGCCGACGAGCGCCGAACCCCCGGGGGAGCGGGCGCGACTGCGCTACAATGCGCCCATGTGGATCACCCGGATGTCGTGACCGGCGGCCAGCAGGCCCCGCCCATGCGGCCGCCCGGACCGACGCGCCGGATCGGTCGGCCCGTCGAGCCCCGCTCCGGGCCCGCCTCACGCGATTCCGAAGGACTCCAGTGACCCACCCCACCCCCCAGACCGCCGGCCGGCCCGACGACGCAGAGGCCGCTGAGGCCCGCGCCGAGGAGATCGTCGCCCGCATCCTCTCCCGCCGGGGGACCGCCCTGGCCTCCACCGCCTCCCAGCACGAGAGCCGCGAGAGCGACGATGGCTCCCTGGAGCGGGAGGCCCGTGCCGCCACGCGGCGCGTCGCCTCCCTGTCCACCGAGTTGGAGGATGTCAGCGAGGTCGAGTACCGCCAGATCCGCCTGGAGAAGGTCGTGCTCGTGGGCCTCGACCTGCCGCGCGCCGCCGGAGGCCCTGCCGGGGCGCAGGACGCCGAGACCTCGCTGGCCGAGCTCGCCGCCCTGGCCGAGACCGCCGGCTCGGAGGTCCTCGACGCCGTCATCCAGCGCCGTGACCACCCCGATCCCGCCACCTACCTGGGCAGCGGGAAGGCCAAGGAGCTCGCCGAGATCGTCTCGGCCGCGGGGGCCGACACGGTGATCGTCGACGGCGAGCTCGCCCCCTCCCAGCGCCGCGCCCTGGAGGACGTCGTGCGGGTCAAGGTCGTCGACCGCACCGCCCTCATCCTCGACATCTTCGCCCAGCACGCCAAGTCCCGCGAGGGCAAGGCCCAGGTGGAGCTCGCCCAACTGGAGTACCTGCTGCCGCGCCTGCGCGGATGGGGCGAGTCCATGTCCCGCCAGGCCGGCGGGCGCGTCGCCGGGGGACAGGGCATCGGCTCGCGCGGCCCCGGCGAGACGAAGATCGAGCTCGATCGGCGCCGCATCCGCGAGCGCATGGCCAAGCTCCGCCGCGAGATCAGGGCCATGGCGCCCTCGCGCGAGGTCAAGCGCGGCTCACGCCGCCGCGGCCCCATCCCGAGTGTCGCCATCGCCGGGTACACCAACGCCGGCAAGTCCTCCCTCATGAACCGCCTCACCGGCGCGGGGATCATGGTGCAGGACGCCCTTTTCGCCACCCTCGACCCCACGGTTCGCCGAGCCCAGGCCTCCGACGGGCGCGTTTACACGCTCACCGACACGGTCGGCTTCGTGCGCAACCTGCCTCACGAGCTGATCGAGGCCTTCCGCTCCACCCTTGAGGAGGTCGCCGAGGCGGACCTCGTCCTGCACGTCGTCGATGCCGCCCACCCCGACCCCCTGTCCCAGATCGCCGCCGTGCGCACCGTCCTGGCGGAGATCCCCGGCGCCCTGGAGGTGCCCGAGCTCATCGTCCTGAACAAGGCCGATCTCGCCGATCCGATGACGCTCGTGGCCCTGCGCTCCCAGCTGCCCGGGGCCCTGACCGTCTCAGCGCGCACCGGCGAGGGCGTCGGGGAGCTGCGCGAGCGCCTGGAGGAGATGCTGCCCCGCCCGGATGTGCCCGTCGACGTCGTCGTGCCCTACTCGCGGGGCGATCTCGTCTCGCGCGTCCACGCCGACGGCGAGATCGAGTCCATCGAGTACGTCGAGGCCGGCACGCGCCTGGTCGCCAAGGTCAGCGCCCCTCTCGCCGCCGAGCTCACCGGCGCGGCCCTGTGAGCGATCGGGCGGCGGGCCCGCCCGACGGCGCCGAGGGCCCGTGCGCCGCCGCGCTGACAGCGCTGACGGCCCTGGCCCACGCCGTGGACGCCATGGGCGGCAGTCCCCGGGCCGGGCAGGAGGAGATGGCCAGCCGGGTCCACCAGGCCCTGGCCGACGGCACCCACCTCATGGTGCAGGCCGGCACCGGCACCGGGAAGTCACTGGGATACCTCGTGCCCGTGCTCGCCCGCGCCGTCGAGGCGGGGGAGCGGGCCGTGGTCTCCACCGCCACGCTCGCTCTTCAACGGCAGATCCTCACCAAGGATGCGCCCCTGGCCGCCGACGCCGTCCAGGAGGCCACCGGCCGCGCCCCGTCGATCGCCCTTCTCAAGGGCTGGCAGAACTACCTGTGCCGCCACCGCGTGGCCGGGGGCTACCCCGAGGACGACGACGCCGACTCGCTCTTCTCCGCCGCCAGCGCCCTGGCCCCCGCCCGCCTGGGGCAGGCGGGGGCCACCAGCCTGGCCGAGCAGGTGCTGCGCCTGCGCGAGTGGGCCTCCACCACGGGCACCGGCGACCGCGACGACCTCGTCCCGGGGGTGACGGACCGCGCCTGGGCGCAGGTCTCGGTCTCCCGGGCCGAGTGCCTGGGCGCCTCCTGTCCCTTCCACGACGACTGCTTCCCCGAGCTCGCCCGCGCCGCCGCCGGCGAGGCGGATCTGGTCATCACCAACCACGCGATGCTCGGCATCGCCGCCGCCGGCAATCCGAATGTCCTGCCCGAGCACGACATCATCGTCGTCGACGAGGCCCACGAGCTCGCCGACCGGGTCCGCTCGCAGGGGACCGTGAGCCTGTCCGCCGCGGCCGTCATGCGCGCGGCCGCCACCGCCCGCAAGCACGCCGGCGTCATCGCCGCCGACCTGGAGGCCGCCGGTCAGGCCCTCCAGCTTGCTCTGGCCGACCTGCCCGATGGGCGCCTCGAGGCGGGCCTGCCCCAGGCCCTCCACGACTCCCTCATCATTCTCGACGAGGCCACCCGGCGAATGGCCGGCGACATCCGCGAGGCCGCCAAGGCCCGCTCAGGAGACGCCGGCGCGATCGCCCTGGCTCGCACCGCCGTCGCCGACCTCCTCGACGCCGTCGAGCGCATGACCTCGGGAAGCGTGGAGGCCCGCCGGGACGTGGCCTGGATTGAGAGGCCCCGCATGGGCGCCGACCCGCCGCGCCTCCTGCTCGCCCCCATCGACGTGGCGGGCAGGGTCGCCGACACCCTCCTTGAGGGGCGGGCCGCCGTGCTGACCTCGGCGACCCTCGCGCTGGGCGGGAGCTTCGGCCCCATGGCGCGGGCGCTGGGCCTCGCGCTGGGAGGCACCGCGTGGGACGGGATCGACGTCGGCACGCCCTTCGACTACGCCCGCCAGGGCATCCTCTACACCCCCACGCACCTGCCCCGCCCCCAGAAGGGCATCTCCGAGGCCGCGCTCGACGAGGTCCTCGCCCTGACCGAGGCCTCCGGTGGCGGGATGCTGGGCCTGTTCTCCTCCAGGCGGGCCGCCGAGGAGGCCGCCTCCCTGCTGCGCGGCGCCACCGGCCTGACCGTCTACGCCCAGGGGGAGGACCAGCTGCCCACGCTCGTGCGCGCCTTCGCCGAGGACGAGGACTCCTGCCTGGTGGGCACCCTGAGCCTGTGGCAGGGAGTGGACGTGCCGGGGAGGGCCTGCCGGCTGGTCATCATCGACCGCATCCCCTTCCCCCGCCCGGACGATCCCGTGGCCAACGCCCGCGCCGAGGCGGTCAGCGCGGCGGGGGGCAACGGCTTCATGTCCGTGTCCGCCACGCACGCCGCGCTCCTGCTCGCCCAGGGCGCGGGGCGGCTCGTGCGCCGCTCGGACGACCGCGGCGTCGTCGCCGTTCTCGACCCCCGGCTGCGCCGCGCCCGCTACGGTGCCTTCCTGGCCCGCTCCATGCCGGCCCTGTGGCCCACGACCGAGCGAGAGGTCGTCCTCGGGGCGCTCAAGCGGCTCGCGGCGGCCGGGCGCTAGATGAGCGCTGAGACGGGCGGGGGCGCCCCGCTGATGGCGGCTCCGCTGATGGCGGCCGAGGGAGGCGACGCCGAGTCATACGGCTCCGGGGCTTAGGGCCGCTGTGGCCCGCCCCTCTTGCGACTAGGCTGGGCCCTGGGCCGAACGGCCCATCCCCGAAGATCTGGAGGTTTTCCGTGTCCGACGCCGCGATCACCAACACCGCTGAAGGCTCCTACCCGACGGGCAAGTCCGGCCGCCCCTCGAAGGTCGCCATCATCGGCGCCGGAGCCGTGGGCTCCACCCTCGCCTATGCCTGCGTGACCAAGGGCGTGGCACGCGAGATCGTCTTGCAGGACATCGCCAAGGAGAAGGTCGAGGCCGAGGCCCTCGACATCGCCCAGGGCATCCAGTTCACCTCCGCGGGCGCCGTCTCCGGCTCCGACGACCCGGAGATCTGCCGCGGCGCCGACGTCATCGCCATCACCGCCGGGGCCAAGCAGAAGCCCGGCCAGTCCCGCCTCGATCTCGCCGGCGCCACCGTGGGCATCATGGAGAAGATCCTGCCCAAGCTCGTCGAGGTCGCCCCGCACGCCATCTTCCTCCTCGTGGCCAACCCGGTGGACGTCGTCACCTACTGCGCCCGGAAGATCACGGGCCTTCCCGACAACCAGGTCTTCGGATCCGGCACCGTCCTGGACACCGCCCGCATGCGCTACCTCGTCTCCCTGGAGACCGGCACCGCCACCCAGAACATCCACGGCTACATCGCCGGTGAGCACGGCGACTCCGAGGTCGCCCTGTGGTCGAGCTGCGAGATCGGCGGCGTGCCGGTCACCCAGTGGGGCAGGACCCTCGACGGCGGCATCTTCGACCAGGCCAAGCGCGACCGCATCGCCTATGACGTCGTCCGCTCCGCCTACCGCATCATCGAGGGCAAGGGCGTGACCAACTACGCGGTCGGCCTGGCCGTGCAGAAGATCATCAGCGCCGTCCTCAACGATGAGCAGCGCGTGCTTACCATCTCCCCGCTGCTGGAGAACTGGCACGGCATCTCGGACGTGTGCATGGCGGTCCCGACGATCGTCGGCCGCGAGGGCGCCGGGCGCCGCCTCGAGCTGCCCCTGACCCTCGACGAGCGCGACCGCCTCACCGCGTCCGCCCAGCGCCTGCGCGAGGTCGCCCGCGGCCTGGGCTACTGAGGCCCCGCGCCCGCGCGACGACGGCGCCCCCATCCGGTCATGGATGGGGGCGCCGTCGTCGCGTTGCGGGCGCTCGCTACAGCGCGCGCAGGACGGTGACGACCCGTCCCATGATGGTGGCGTCGTCGCCCGGGATCGGCGCGTAGTCGGGGTTGCGCGGCAGGAGCCACTGGTGCCCGTCCTTGCGGGACAGGACCTTGACCGTGGCCGAGGCGCCGTCGACGTCGTCGAGCATGGCGGCGACGATCTCCCCGTTGGCGGCGTCGGACTGGGCGCGGACCACCACCCAGTCGCCGTCGCAGATCGCGGCGTCGATCATCGAGTCCCCGTGAACCTGGAGCATGAAGAGTTGCCCGGAGCCGGTCAGGCGCCGGGGCAGGGCCATGACGTCCTCGACCTCCTGCTCGGCCAGGATGGGCGAGCCTGCCGCGATCCGCCCCACGAGGGGCACCGCTACGGCCTCCCCCTCGGCCACTCCCGGCAGCATGGGCAGGGCGGCGGGAGTGGCGGGGGAGGGGCTGGTCGGGCCGGGGGCCACCTGGAGCGTGGGCCCCCCAGGGGCGGCGGTGGATGCGAGGGCCCCGGGCTCCTCGGGGACGATGACCTCCAGGGCGCGGGGCCGCTTGGGGTCGCGGCGCACCAGGCCGAGGCGCTCGAGCTTGTCGAGCTGGTGCTTGACCGACGATGGGCTGGTGAGCCCCACCCTCTGCCCGATCTCGCGCATCGAGGGCGGGTAGCCGTGATCGACGACGGCGTCGCGCACGGCCTCGTACACCGCGCGGGCTCGCTCATCGAGGCTCGCAAGAACGCGATCGCCGCTGGCCGCGCTGCGAGAGCTCTCAGCGGCCCCGGCGCTGCGAGAGCCCTCAGCGGCCTCGGCGCTGGGGGCGCCGTCCTGGTGGGGGCGCTCCCGCGCGCAGGCTCCCTCCGCCCGCCGGGCGGCCGGCCCTCCGGCTCGTGCCTTCGTGGGGCGGCCGCTGCCGCGGGATGTGCTCATCGCGATCTCCTCGGTAGTGCGGGCGGGCTGCCGGATCGGGCCGGCGCCGGGGCACCGGGGCGACCACGGGCCCGGTGCGAGCGGTTAAGGGCGCCGGATTCGTGTCAGTGCCCGGTGATGTCCTGTTCGCCGTCAACCATACGGCCAGCCCGCCAGTCATTCAAACACATGTTCGAAAAATGCTGGACGTGTCGCGCCGGACTCGCTATTCTTCGAACAGTTGTTCGTCGAACATGTGTTCTAGGAGGTTCCTCGTGAGCGCACTCGCACTCCCGCCGCAGCCGTCCCGCCGCCTGCGGATGGTCACGCCCCTGTCTGCGAGCTCGGCGGCCTCAGCCCCTCGCACGGAGACTGCCGAGCAGGAGGCGCTGCCCGCGCGCGCCGCCGGCGTTCCTCGCCGCCCGCGCCTGCGGCTCGTCTCCGGGGTGGATGCCCCGGAACTCCCCGCCATCGCGGCTCCCGCTGACCTGCGCCGGCGCCCGAGCGCGCCGCGCTCCGCCCGCCCGCGCCCCGCCTCGGGGGCTCGCCGGAGCGCCGCGCCCGGGGCGTTAGAGCCGCGCTCCCGCGCGGGGCTCGCCGAGTTCGCGAGCCTCGCGTCGACCCATCCCGCCATCCGCGGCGCCCAGAGGCGCGCCCCCGCGGCGGGCCCGGCCCAGGCC